>JBBRIB010000024.1:0-14590 GCA_038221745.1 Verrucomicrobiales bacterium | reverse complement strand
GCGGTTTCCTGAGTGTAGCCGCAATTGCCCATCAATGGACCCGTGAATACGGCGCGAAACTCCGGCAGCGTCATCGGCGTGCCCTGCTTGTGGAATCCGAACGCCAGCCCGTCCACCACATGCAGGTAAGCCAATCCGTAACCGTCGAGTTGGGCCGCCACATACGTGAATATTTCGCGGAAATCCGGCGCGCCCATGTCGTTGAAATCGCCGTTGGGTGAAAGGCGCACCCCAATCCGGTCAGCTGCCCAGACAGTTAGGATAGCCTCTACGATATCCTTCAAGAATCGATATCGATTCTCCATGCTTCCGCCGTAACAGTCTGTCCGGTGATTGGTCTTCGAGTCGAGGAACTGGTGGATCAGATAGCCATTGGCCGCGTGAATCTCCACGCCGTCGAACCCCGCTGCTTTCGCCCGTTCCGCCGCCCGCCGGTAATCTTCCACCACCGCCGCCACTTCCGCCGTCTCCAGCGCCCGCGGCGTTTCGTTGGGCTGCTTGCCGATGGGCGTATGGATGTCGTCCCCGTTGATCTTGATGGCTGAGGCCGACACCGCCGGTTTCCCGCCGTGAAAGCTGCTGTGCGACGCCCGCCCGCAATGCCAGAGCTGGAGGAAGAATGGTGTTTGGCGGGCCCGTAGCGCGTCCGTGATCTTCGACCAACCCGCCACCTGCGCATCGTTGTAGATGCCCGGCGAATCCACCCAGCCAAAGCCCTGCTCCGAAATCGTCGTCGCCTCCGCGATGATCAGCCCCGCCGAAGCGCGTTGCATGTAATATTCCAGCATCAGATCATTCGGGACCCTGTCTTGCCCGCTGCGGGCTCGGGTCAAGGGCGCCATCACCACTCGGTTGCGCAGGGCCAGCCCGTGCAGGTCGAAGGTGGAAAGCAAATGCGGCGCGGGCTTCGTGGTCGTAGTCATGTTCATCCTTGAGAGGATAGTTGAGGATGGCGTTAATGCACGTAATTTTACGGTAAAGGGTGGCGGCGATGGCTGTGGCGGGGATGCCGCTTTCCGATAAGGCGCGGTTTCGAGTCCACGGATGGCAGCGAGATAGGTGGCCGAAGGGGTTCAGGATTTCAACCGGTGTGCCTAAAGTGGAGAGCGGAGACGAATGCAGAAAAGTCCGTCCCTCAGTAATGATGTTTATGTTTCGGCATTATGGCTGCATCCCTTGGCTACTTGACGGTGAATCCATGATCATTTCAACCAGTGGTATGCTCTTTTCGGACGCGTCGCTTCCTGTGCAGCGCGGAACCGCCTTCAGGCACGGCCTTGGCATGCGATTCAGGGCTTTCGCCAGAAATGGAGATCTTGGTGTTTCCGATCATGAATTCAGCATGACCCACAGGCCCTTTGGGGCCGCCCATGCGAAAGAGCTCAGTGTCCAAAATCCTGACGGTTTGTGGCCCATGCCGCACAACGGGAAAATCTTCGATAATGGCAATGCCTTACTTCGGCACATTCGTCGAGGGCAGGATCAGGGACTGATCAGGCCGCCGGAAAGGATGCGCCGAATTTCGTCGGGATTCTCCGCGATCTCGCGCACGGTCACGCCGTCCAGCACGTTGAAGAACGCCTTGCGCGCCTGGTGGAGCACGGTTCTCAAGCGGCAGCAGCGCGCGATCAAGCAGGTGTTGGTCTTCATGTCGAAGCACTCAAGCAATTCACAATTTTCTGTGTGTCGCACGATATCGCCGACGCGGACGTCGGGCGTGTGATCCGCCAGACGCACGCCGCCGCCGCCGCCGCGGATGCCAATGAGCCAGCCCGCCTTGGTGAGATCCTTGGTTACTTTTGTGAAATGGTGCAGCGAAACGCCGTAGGCTTCGGCCATTTCACGCGTGGAAGCCCTGTGATCCGGGCGGCTCATCAGATAGAGCAGCGCTCGCAGGGCATAGTCGGTGTAGGAGGTGAGTTGCACGGCTGAAAGAGCGATCCAGAACAACCGCTGACTGTCTTCCCCCAGTCAACCACGGCTTGCCCCTCATGAATAGGTATTAAATTTATTTATTTTCCTTGCGCTTAATAGATATTCGAAATACCCCTTCCGACCACATGCCATTCGCTTATGAAAAAGCACACGCATTTCTCCCTCCATCCTTGGCGCAGCCCCATCCACCCCCTCTTGATGAAAAATCTCCTCCCCGCTCGTTCTTCACTATTTTTCGCCACCTTGGCACTGGGGGCGACTGCGGCGGTGCTCTGGCTGCTTTGGCCGGCCATCCCACATCGCCAGCAGGCTGTCGGGGAGAAACCCGAGCGACTTCTCCAAAAGCCATCTTCAGCCGAGAACCATCAATATCGGATGAGCCAAAGCCAAATGAGTCACTCGGCACAAGATGGTGTGCAGGATCTAACATTATTTAATTTCAGCGACGAAAGCTCAGGTGCTGAAAAGCTCTTCACCGCAGAGAATACCGCCTATGGCCTCAGGGTTTCATGTGACGTCAATGGGATCACCCTCCGGCCCACTTATCCGGCGAACCGGGACGAAGCAACATGGACATTTTCAATGATCAATCCCGCGCAGTCCGGTTCACCCTCTCTGACTTCAGCGACGACAGTTTCCTATGAAAGCAGGCCCGGACACTCGGAATGGTTCATCAATTCCAGCATCGGTATCGAGCATGGCATGAACTTGGCAAGTGCGCCATCGTCCACCGGGGAGCCGTTGAAATTCAACTTCAAAGTCAGCTCCGATCTCCGGTGTGAAGGCGGCTCCGAAAACAATCTGATTTTCAAAGATCGCCGGGGAATCCCTGCGCTCCGTTATGAAAAACTCATCGCTTATGATGCGAAGGGGAAAATCATCCCGACCGCACTCACATGGGATGAAGCCAATTCTTCGATTGCCTGGCAGGTGGATCATCAGGGCTTTGAATACCCGATTGTGATCGATCCCATCATCGCCACCTTTGCCCAGACGCTCCTTCCACCCAGCCTGACAATCGGTTCGTTTGGCGAAGCGGTTGCCATGCTGGGGGATTTCATGGCGGTTGGCACCCCTTCGAGTAACCGGGTCTATCTCTACGAAAAAATCGCCGGAACATGGGCTTTGTTCAGCCGCAAAAACTCCCTCATTTCTCCTGCCACGAATTCCGGCGCTTTTGGCGAGCAAGTTCAAATGCCAGATCCGGATACCATCATTGTTTCTGATACTTCCTTCGATGCACCGACCTCCACGGGTGGGACCAATACAAACCAAGGCGCGATCTTCGTTTTCGGGAGAAACGTGGGTGGCGATAATAATTGGGGGCTGGTCAAGCAGTTCACGGTCACTGACCCACAACTTCCCAGTGGCCGTCTGACGGAACGTCTCGGCACGGTGATGTCTTATTCGCAGGATCGAATCGCCGCAGTAGCGATACGGGACGGGGATTCCTATGACACGGCATTAAAGTTCTATTTTATTTTTGAGAAAGACCGTGGCGGCCCAAACAACTGGGGGCAGATTCCAAATGTGAAGATTGAAACCTTGAATTTTTCAAGTAGTTCGAGTTATGGGAGAAGTGCCGGCCTCTCAGGCGATTTCCTAGTTGTGGGATCCCCTGCGGAAAGCTTCCAACCCACACCCAGCTCTCCAGCCGTACAATTTCAAGGTGCCGTCTATATTTACGGTAAAAACCAAGGAGGTGCCAATCAGTGGGGGCTGCTCCCCAATGGCAGAATCTTCGCGCCAGATGGTGTGTTCGGAGATTTTTTCGGTCGATCTGTTAGCATATCTAACGAACTCATTGCCGTCGGCGCGGACGGGCGTGATCCATCTTCCACCCAGAATGGAGCAGGTATGGTATATATTCTCTCAAGGAATGAAGGTGGGCCGGACGCTTGGGGAGTATTGGCGAATCGTATCTCCGCGCCCGATGCAGCTGCGGGGGATTCGCTCGGTGGTTCGTTGCAAATCAATGGAGATCTGCTCGCCGTGCGGGCCGGCGGAGATGACGTCGCCGGGCAAACTGATGTAGGATCGGTGTATCTCTTTGAAAAAAACCGTGGAGGTGGCAATGCCTGGGGTGCGATACCCAATGGGAAGTTCTCGGTTGATAATGTTGCGAATATTGTAAAGGTGAAGCCTACCGTCTTCCTCTCTCAAGGCTATCTGGCATTTGCCACGAATCCGGGTTTGGGAAACTCCTCGCTCAGTATCGTGAATCTCTCCGGTAGTGTGAGCGGCGATGAAGGACTTGGAAATTTGACATTCGCCCGCGATGGTCTGGCCACTTTCATCCCGCGGGCTGCCGGAACCTTTCAACTGCGCACCAGCATCAATCTAACTACCTGGGCGAACCAAGGAGCTGCCCAGACTGGAGCTGCCAATGCGAATCTAATTTTCAATACCGGCAGTCCAGGTGCCGAGCCGCGCCGCTTCTACCGCATCGAGAAATAGTCATTGAGAAAACCCTCTGGTTTCCATTTCATGTTTTATTCATCCCCAACTTTTATATTTCAATTCATCCTATGAAGTCTTTCTGTAGCAAAAACGTTCCCACCTTGATTGCCACCATTTTTGCACTTGCCGCCGTTGCCAATGCCGCGCCCATTGCACTTGAAAATGGTTCTTTTGAAAATCCCTCCTCGATACCTGGCGGCTTCACTTCTATAGTTCCACCTTCATGGACAGGCATTCTGGCGCCGGCTGGCGATGTAGTGCCCGCAATCGGCGTTTTTCGGCTCACCGAGCCACCTCTGGCGACCCATGGCCTTAACGCCGCCTATATCGATGCGAACCCGGGTGGCACAGGCTCAATCACCTACAGTGGAGCTTCGCTTGGAAATTTTTCAGACTTTGCGGTGGGCACTCGCTTCAATATCACAGCCGCCGTGGCGGGTGATCCTCAAACGATGTTCACCCTGGAATTGTTTGCTGCGGGTGTTCCCGTCGCCACTTTTACCCGACCTGGAAACTTTAAATTTGAGAGTATCGGTGGAGCCTTCATTTTGGGAGCGCATACGGGTGCCATCGGGGTCCGGCTTTCCTTCAGGAATAATGACGAATTTTTCAGGCAAGGGCTATTCGACAATATTACTTTGGATACCACACGCATTGTGATCGATAACCACTCATTTGAGAATCCAAGTAGTCCAATTGGAGATATCACTTCTGAAGATCCACCCTCGTGGACGGGTGTGCGCTGGATCAATCCTGAGGCGCCCGATCCCATCGGGATCATCAACTCTGCCGAGGTTAGAAATGTGCCCAACGGGGTCAATGTTGCTTATCTTGACTCCCAGGATTCTGGAAATGCCTCGCTGACTTACAGCGGGCCATCGTTGGGGAATTTTTCGAACTACGCCGCAGGCAGCCAGTTTCTCCTTGAAGTCGCCGTCCGTGGAGCGGTGGGGGTGACGTTCAGGTTGGGACTATTAGAAAATGGCATCGAAGTGGCGGGCAGTAACCAAGCCGGCACAGGAGGAAATGACTTTTCCGAAATCTCTGTATTGTTTGGTAAAGGCCCTCAAACCGGACCAATTGGTATCAAGCTCTCCATCGCCAATGCGAGCGGTGATATCCGACGATCCTATGTTGATAATGTCAGGATCGACGTGACGACGGCATCTATACCTCTCGTGATCACTGCATTTGCCGTCAATAAAACTCTTGGGACCGCTTCATTAACGTGGGACTCAAATCCTGGTTCGATCTATCAAGTGGAATCCTCACCGAATCTTGTGACGTGGTCGCCATGGCTTGATGTTGATTTGCTCCCCATCAATTATCCTGCCATGGGTGCAAGCACCTCCGCAACGCGCACCGATCCAAGTCTTTCAACCACACCAAAGCTCTTCTATCGCGTTCGGAGCCAACCATGATTGATTCCAAATGAACCGGTCTTTGGGCAGTGGAAGATTTACCCTTAAAGTTGAGGATCTACGTCCGAAGATGAAAGCCATCCTACAGATGAAAGCGATGGCCTGCATGGGTTATGGCCCGCCAGAAGTTCTCCAGATTCTTGAGGTTCAGAAGCCTGAGCCTGAGGCTGACGAAATCGTGATTCGTGTTCGTGCGACAACGGTCACTTCCGGTGATTGGAGAATTCGCAGCTTGGAAATGCCACCCGGCTTTGGACCGTTAGCCCGGTTGTTCTTTGGTCTCACCAAGCCTCGCCAGCCGATTCTCGGGTCGGAGGTGGCCGGTGAAGTGGAGGCGATGGGGGACAAGGTGGCGACCTTCCAACCCGGTGACCGGGTCGTTGCTTTCGACGGAGCCAAGATGGGGGGGCATGCCGAATTTAAGGCCATCAAGGCGGCCGGATGTGTTGTTGCCTTGCCTGATGACATCGATTTCGAAACTGCGGCGGCGCTGCCATTCGGCGGGACTACGGCGCTTCATTTCCTGAGAAAGACCGCTGTCCGCGACGGGGAAAAAGTGTTGGTCATTGGCGCGTCCGGCAGTGTCGGCTCGGCAATTGTCCAGATCGCCAGCCACCGTGGCGCGACAGTGACGGGGGTTTGCGGCTCTTCGAACGTTGATTTGGTGCGTTCTCTTGGTGCCGAGCATGTCGTCGATTATTCCAAGCAGAGCGTGCTTTCGCTTGGACCGCGATTCGATGTGGTTTTTGATACAGTTGGCTCGCTGAACCTATCGCAGACGATCACGTTGTTGCGTGACGGTGGGCGGGCGGCGATGATCTCCGGCGGGCTAGCGAACACGATTTTTGCAATGCTCTGGGGAAAGTCGCGTGGCATCAAAGTGGTGGCTGGACCCGCTGAGGAACGGGTGGAGGATTTGCGTGAGATTCTCGATTTGACGGTCACGAAGGCATTCCGTCCTGTCATCGACAGTATTTACGCGTTCGAGGAAATTCCGAGAGCTCACTTACGGGTTCAAGGGAGGCGGAAACGGGGCAACGTGGTCGTCACCATCGGCTAGAAACTCGCCCGTTGGCTGTGACGGTCACAGACCTGCCGCAACAGGGCTTTGCGAATGAGATGCTTGTAGCGGCATCTCTATGAGTGTCGTAGCGGATGAGGTGCGCGAAGGTCTTCGGCGGTTCATTGGCTGCGACGGTGATAGACACGCCGCTACAGGGCGCTGCCAATGCGGGGATTGTAGCGGCATCCCTATGAGTGTCGTAGCGGATGAGGTGCGCGAAGCTCTTTGGCGTTTCATTGGCTGCGACGGTCATAGACACGCCGCTACAGGGCGGTTCATTGGCTGCGACGGTCATAGACACGCCGCTACAGTGCGGTTCATTGGCTGCGACGGTCATAGACACGCCGCTACAGGGCTTTGCGAATGGGGGATTGTAACATCACTCCGGCAGAATCGTTACCAAGGTAGGGGCCACTGAAAAAATCGCGGCGGCGGTTTCCCTAACACCCTCGCGAGTGAGGGCCCGATAGTCTGCGACGAGGCGGCGGTGTTGGTCTGCGGGATGGCCGAAGAGAAGATCCAGGGTGACGTGGCGGGCGACCGATGCGGGTGATTGTTGCTGGATGGCAAGGCCGCTGAGAACGGTGGAGCGCACCCGGTCAAACGCCTCCGCCGGGATGCCGTCCTTGGCGATTTTTCCAATCTCCAAGAGAAGCTCGCTGCGGGCGAGGTCCACCTGCTCGGGCGAGGTGGCGACGTAGAAGGTGAACAGGCCGGTGTCGTAACCAAGGAATTGGGTGGCTCCCACCTGATAGGCGAGTCCGAGTTCTTCGCGGATGCGGGAAAACAAGGGGCCGGCCATGTCGGTGGCGTATTCCTGGATCATCGCGAGTGCATGGCGATTGGCACCGCTCACGGTGGTGCCCGGGAAGCCGATGGTGACGATGGCTTGTTTCTTCGGCAGGTGCCGGACCTGGGTGAGGCCGATTTCCAAATCACTTGCAGGGGCAGACCAAGCTTGTCCGGGAGCGAGTGCGGAGAACTTTTCGGTGATCAGGGCGAGGGCATCGGCAGGGTCAAAATCACCGGCGATTGATAATGTTAGATTCGCGCCGTTAAAGTGAAGAACATGGTGATCGAGCAGATCCTGGCGCTCCAGCTTGGCAAGGCTCGCGGGGGAGCCGAGGGAATCGAGGCCGTAGCCACTGCCCGCGAAAATCGTCTGGCGCAGAGTCCGGAAGCCGAGGTGCAAGGGGTCTTGCATGGCCTCCTCAAGCGCGGCGAGCTGGCTGGCTTTTTCCCGTGCGATGGCATCGTCCAACAGCGAGGGGGCGAGCAGCGTTTCGGCAAAGACATCCGCGATGATTGCGAAATCCGGGGCAAGTCCGGCGGCTTGGACGAGGATGGCATTGTTGCCGGGATTGGAGCTGATCGAGGCGCCAAGGGCTTCCAAGGTGGTTGCAATCTCGAGGGCGCTGCGGGTGAGGGTGCCCTTGCAGAGTGTGGAGGCGAGGAGTTGGTTGAGGCCGTTGTTCTCCGCCGTCTCAGAGGGCAGGCCCGCGCGGACAGCGGCTTGAAAATACACGAGTGGCACCCGGTGATCCGGGATGAGCGCGAGGGTGATGCCGTTGGTGAGGTGATGGACCTGGATTTCCTGGCGCGTGAGCTGCTGCTTGCCAGCGCTGAGAGAGGCAGGGGCATCGAGCGGATCGAGAATCGTGAGACAGAATTTCTCATCGGTCAGGCTGCGGGCCACGCGGCGGATGTCCTCGGCGGTGACAGCTTGGATCGCGGCAAGATAGCGTTGGGTGAAGTTAAGATCGCGGGCTTCGTGCCAGTTTGAGGCAAGGTCCGAGGCACGCCCGGAGGCAGTGTTGAGACTGCGGAACTGGCTGGTGAAAATCTGCCGTTTGGCCTTGGCGAGATCGTCCTCCAACGGAGTATCGGGAAGTTTCTCGATTTCCGCACGGATGGCGGTGATGAGCGCATCGCGCTTGGCCGGATCCGCATCGGCGCTGACGGCAAGCACACCTTCGCGGCCCGGGCTGGTCCATGAAAAAGCGCCTATTTCCAAGGCTAGTTCCTGTTCCTCACGCAGGCTCCGGTGCAGGCGTGAGGCACGGCCACGGCCAAGGATTCCTGCCAGCACCTCATAGGTGGGCGCATCCGGGTGATCGAGCGCGGGCGATTTCCAGGCGAGTGAAATTCTGCTGTTAGGAATGGCGAATGTTTCCCGCATCCGGCGCGGGCCGAGTTGCGGGGGATCGAGCACGACGAGCGGCTCACGCCCGCCACCGGGGAGTTTTTCCGCCGTGAGAGTGATGAGCATTTCGCGGGCGTTTGCCACTTCGAAATCCCCGGAAATCACGACGAAACAGCGGTCCGGCGTGTAGCGGGCCTGATGATAACCGATGAGATCCTGATAGGTGATGGCATCGAACAAATGGCGATGGCCGATCACGGGGTGGCGGCGTGGATCGAGGGTGAAGGCGGTGGAAAAAAGCAAACGGCTCGCAGCATTGTCCGGATCATCCAGTCCCATGTCGATCTCGCGGCGGATGACATCTTTTTCCTTCTTAAACTCAGACTCGGGAATGATGGGGAAAAACACCAAACCTGATAGAGTTTTGAGAAACATGGCAAGCGAGTCCGCCGGGCCATCAATATAATACACCGTGCGATCAAAGCTGGTGTAGGCGTTCCAATGCCCGCCAGCGGCTTGCACCGCACTGGCGAGAGTTTCCGCATCATAATCGCGGGTGCCTTTGAAGACCATGTGCTCCAGAAAGTGGGAAATGCCCGCGCCGAGATGCGTGTCTTCATGCATGCTCCCGGTGGCCACCCAGAATTGCGCGGAAACGACGGGTGCGGCGGAATCAGGATCGAGAATCAGGGTGAGGCCGTTGGGAAGAGTCTCGACGGTGGCGGTGGTGGCAGGGTATTGCATGAAGTTCTTACTTGGCGGAATGAGGGAAAGCTGGGTAGATTTTTGAAATGAAACGCTGGATTATCTCAGGCATGGTGGCAATGGTACTGATATTTGGCGGCAGTTTGTTCGCCTATCGCGCTTACAAACAGTCCCGCCCCAGCCCAATGTGGGTGCCCTTGCAAATAAATCCAGAGCTGCCGACGGAAAAGCAGGACCAGATTGCCAAGGAATTGAAAACAAAATTGTTGGATCACGATTATTTGGTGCGGGTAAGCAAGGATCTTGGCTTGATGAAAGAATGGCAACTTGATTCCGATGGGAAGTGCGCGGATGAAATCGCCAAGCGGCTTTTCGTGAGAGTGGGAACTTTTGATACGGAAAAAGGCCGTGTGCCTTCGATCAACATCGGCGTGAACGGCGTCGCCAAAGAAAGCGGGCTGTCCTCGAAAATCGCCATGCATCTCACAAAACACGTTTGGGAACTCCTGGGTCTGGATGCTCCGAAAGGAAAGTGAAGCGGAGGGTTCAAAGATGCTCGATCACCTTGGAGCGTGCAAAACGGGCCTTCGGTGCTTTGGCATATTTATCCGAATCCGCACGGTAGCCCAACGCACAAGCGACGGCCGTGGAATAGCCGCTGCCCGTAAGACCCAGCACATGATCGTAGCCTTCTTTGCTGATACCTTCCATCGGGCACGCATCGATGCCCAACACCGCAGCGGATAGCATCAATTGCCCCAAAGCGATGTAAACCTGGCGGCTGTTCCACTGATGTCGGTCTTCCTGGCTCATCGCCTGGGCGAACCCTTCCACCACGCCCTTGTAGCCTGCGAGGGAATCGGGCGCCACCCCTTGGACCTCGGCCATGCAGGCGATCCAGGCATTCACATCTTCCGTCGTGAGATCGGTGCGGGCGGTGAGCACCACATAATGGGAGGCAGCCGTCACTTGAGGTTGTTTCCAGGACTCCGCGAGAAGTTGGAACCGAAAAGCAGGATCTTCTATCACCATGAATTTCCAAGGCTGCAGGCCGAACGAGGAAGGTGTTAAAACAAGGGATTCCTCAAGCGCCGCCCAGGTATCTGCCGGGATTTTGCGTGAGGCATCGAATTGTTTGGTGGCATAGCGCCAATGGAGTGAAGCGAGGAGTTGTTCAGGAGTCAGCGTCATGTTGGGCGGGCGGATTATGGCCCATCAATATTGAAAGGCAAGGTGGCGGATGGGAAATCTTTGAGTGTTAGACTGAAAACGATCCCATACTCCTCTTCCAGGCGATTGTCCCGATGGCTGATGCCCACTCCCGCCACCCAGTTCCCGAGGTCGCGATGAAGTGTGTATTGTTGATATTCCAAAGTGCCGTCGGCCATTTCCAATTGATGCTGCATTCCAAAGCCCCAGTTTTCATTGAGGCGGGTGTAAATCCGGGTATCGATCCGGCTCGAGTCCACCAGCACCGGGTGGTTTGTCAGGTTTCGGTAACCGATGCTGAACTCCAGATTCTCAGTTGGCATTAAACGCAATCGGGTGTTGAACTCATTGAATCCGGAGCCCCTGCTGGCGATGGGGAATTGGGTTTCCAAATCCACGCCCATCCATGGAACAGGATTCCAGCGGATTTCGTTATAGAGATTAGAAAAATTACGGTCGCCTTCAGGGTCCTCAATGAAGGTATCAATAAAAGTATCCATATATAGCCATTCAAAACTCTGGTTGTCCCGTTTGGTGAAGAGGCGGTTGCGCGTGCCGAGCCGGGCCACGTTCCAGCTTTGCAGTTCATCCACCGCGGTAAAACGGTTAGGATCGAGGGGGCGCGGCCGGGTGGTGGGCGTCAGGCGGTCCACCCGGGGATTGAGAGGATCGAAGTGATCCGTAGAGATGAAGGACCAATTGGTATAAGGTTGCAAAATATGAGTGAGGCCATCCAGCCCCCAGGATGGCTTGGTGAAATCTCCGATGGTTTTTGAAAACTTCATCGAGGCCTCCGTGCCAACGTGGAAATAAGCCTGATCAAAATTATCAATCGGACCATCCACGGCATCATATCGGTTGTAGCCGAATCCTACCTGGGGATTGAGATTGACCGCATTGGCGAGTGTGAGCGGCATGGAAAGCTCCTGATAGGTGGTGAAGCGCGCATAGCTTGGGTCCAGCAATTGATTGCGGATCGCATCGCGGCGCTTATCTCCCGGAGGCAGGCTGAGCATGGATTCCGCAAGCTGGCGCTCGAAGCCGGAAAGCTGATTGAGCAGGGCAGGCACAGCGGCATCACCTATGCTTAGCTTGAACAAAGGATTGACAATCGCACGTTGGGTTTGATCCGCCGCCTTCTCACCTATAATGCCGAAGGTGGCGCTGCCCTCATGCAGGAAGGGGAACCCGAAAACAGGGGCACGGGCCTGATCGAATGCGATTTCAGGCAAGCGCGTATCCGCCCGGTAGAAATCATTGATCTGATACCTCGCGAAAATCGACAGCAACGAAGCGTCATCCCTCCGGTAGAGGCCGATGGTATTGTCTGGCGAGGGATCATTGCGGTATCTATCCGGATCAAAATCCTCCAGATAATACGCATCACTCAGGAATGTGAGGTTGGTGTCCAAGCGCCAATCCGCATTTTCCTCCAATTGAAATTCCTGGCGATGTTTGATCTCCAGCTCATAGCGATCTTCGTTGACGAATCCTCTCGGCACCCCGGCACGGGGGGTGTCTGGCGCCAGGTCGTTGAGATAGTACGCCCTCAGTCCCGTGATCTCCTCGTTTTTCTCCTTGCGGGTGTCTGATAATTCCACACCGGTGCCAACGCCGCGCCTGGTGAGGAGATCGACGCGCCACTTGGAAAGCAACCATGCATCTTCATTTTCGCCCGTCTCCGGGTTATACTTTCCACCGAGCATGATGCCATAGGTGTTGAGGAGATAGGGCCCCCAGTTCGACCTCGCGCCCGGAACGAAATGATAGCCAAGCTCGGCATTGAGCGGCTGGCTCAGATAAGGTAACCAGAAAACAGGGGTCTCTCCCGCGAACAGCCGTAGATCATTGAAGACGACCTTATCCCCCGGATAGATCGTGGTTTTTTTCGCCCGCACCCAGTAGTTCGGATTCTCCACATCATGGGTGGTGATGCCGGCATCGGTGCCGATGAAGACCTGCTTGCCATTGCGCTCCTCCGCAGTGAATTTTCCAGACTCCAACAAAATGGGATCCACCGAAGCCCTGAGACCTTGTGTTTCAAATGACTTGCGTTCGTAATAATAAACCGTCCGTTCCCCTCGTTGAAGCAGGTTTCCCTGGAAGACGCTCACATGGCCTTCCATGGTTACTTTTTTCTCCTTGGTATCGATGACGGCGGTATCGGAAAAAATTTCGAGGCCATTGTCCCCTTGGACTTTTACCGGGCCGCCCAAGGTGAGGATGCCGGTGGCGAGATCGCCGGTGATGCTGCCGCCTTGGTTATCGATCTTGAGTTCCTTGGGCAGAGTGGGCGCGGTGGCACCGATGGAGCCAAGGGGAATCTCCGGCGCAGGCACCGGCGTGATCGTATCGACCAAGGGAGCAGGGCCTTCATCGGGCAACACTTGCGCGTCCGGCTGGTCCTGCGCGCCCGAGGGCGAGCAGAGAAGCAATGAGGCAATGAACGCTCCAACCTTTCGCATCGGCAAGGATTGAAAAGCTTTAGACTCCCAAAGTAAAGGGCGAAAGGCGGCAGATATTTTCATTTCGTCCGCTGGAAATCCAGCCGATGCTGCGGCATGGAGAAAATTCAAAGGGCTGCGATCATCGGAGTGACGGGGTTTGTAGGCCGTGGCCTGCCGAAGCTGCTAGAGGCCAAAGGGATTTCCACCACCGGAGTCAGCCGCTCGGGCACGGGAGTGGTGGACGGGGTGGGTAATTGGCAGACTCCTTCGAAACTCGATTTTTCCGGGCATCAGGCGGTGATCAATCTGGCAGGTGAGCCGATCGACCAGCGTTGGACGGACCGCAAGCGCCTGCTGTTTCACGAAAGCCGCATCGGTCTGACAAACCGAGTGGTTGAGGCAATTGGGAAACTGCCCCCGGAGCAACGCCCGCGGGTGCTGGTGAACGCCTCGGCCGTCGGCATTTACGGAGACCGCGGCGACGAACTCCTCACCGAGGCCTCGCCAGCGGGGAGCGGCTATCTCGCAGATCTTTGTCTGGAATGGGAGCAGGCCGCGATGGAGGCGGAGGCGCTGGGCGTGAGGGTGGTGCCGGTGCGCACCGGCATCGTGCTGGGTCGCGATGGTTCGGCATTCAAGAAATTGATGCTCGTTTTCAAATCCGGCATCGGCGGCAGGCTCGGCTCCGGACGGCAGTGGATGCCATGGGTGCATCTGGAGGATTTGCGGGCGGCGATGGTGCATGCGGTGATATCAGAAACGCTGACAGGCCCGATCAACGGCACCGCACCCACACCCGAGCGCAACTCGGATTTCACCCGCAAGCTGGCCGCGGCCGTGCATCGCCCGGCGATTTTCCCGGTGCCTGGATTCGTCCTGAAAATCGTCCTCGGTGGCTTCGGCGGGGCTTTGATCGCAGGGCAGAACGCGATTCCTGCGGCACTCGAAGAGGATGGATTTGAGTTTCGTTTCGCGACGCTGGAAAAGGCGCTTGGGGATTTAATCTAACAACCGTTCACAAGTCGCCCTGATGGCGGCGCGGTGGGAGGCCACGCGGGCGGCGAGCTTTCCGCAGCTCGGGGTCTCGAAGGTGAATGAGAGCGGGCAGCCCATCTTGGCGAGGTAGATCGCTTCCGGCCAGCCTTCGGGGAGATCCGGCTCCGCGGGGTGGTAGATCCAGCCGGGTTCGCGGCATTCGTGGCCATCG
>JBBRIB010000023.1:0-14942 GCA_038221745.1 Verrucomicrobiales bacterium | reverse complement strand
AAATGATACGATCTCTCACACTCAATTTCAATCCACAATTTATGATTGATCGCATCATTGAATTATTGCGTCAGCTCAAAGACTTCCCCGAAGTGCAAATTTGGGAACGCTCAAACGCCAACCCGTTCTTCGGGACCGCATTGCTCGACTGTGGAAAGGAGATCAAACCATGAAATTCTCACCCAAACGTCCAATCCTCGACTCTCAGTCCGGTGACTCTGGAGAATTCCACCACGTTTCCAGTGACCACTGTCAGGTCGTGGGCCAGCGCGATTGCAGAAATTTGGAGGTCGTATGGCCCGATCACACAGCCCCTGCGTTCGAGGTCGTGGCGGATCCGCGCATAGATATTTGCGCAACGATCATCGAAAGAAAACGAAACGAATTTGCTCGGCAGGCCCTCGACAAGCACTTTCCGTTTGATCGCATTTGCATATTTTTCCGACCCAACGAGCAGCTCTCCCAGGACCGGCGAACAACTACTCATTTCGGCGAGGTCCTCGCGGCTGAATCGATCAAGCAGGATGTTTTCTCGTCCCTGCAGAACCTTGATCCACACGTTGCTATCAAGAAGGTAAGTCATTTCCATTCATCCGTCGGTGGAAGCGCCAGCTCGTCAGGTAGATCAAACTCCATATCCGCCATACATCCGATGAACTCGGCAAGCTCCGGCATCCTGCGTTTGATCTCCTCAAGTGTTGGCGGGTTTTGCGGCTCAACCGCAGAGGAAATCGCCTCGCGGACGCGCATTTCCAACGTCTGTGCCGCTTCCGGGTCCAAGCGTTCCAAGACACGTTCAAGTTCCAAGGCAATTCCACTCACGCACAGACGATACGATCTCTCACACTCAATTTCAATCCACAATTTATGATCGAAAAAGTCATCGAATGGAGCCTGAAAAACCGGTTCCTCGTCCTCTGTTGCGCACTTCTGCTAGTCGTCCTCGGCATCCGCGCGGTGCGTCTCACGCCGGTGGACGCCATCCCGGATCTCACGGAAAACCAAGTGCTGGTTTACGCCGACTGGGTGGGCCGCAGCCCGCAGGAAGTGGAGGATCAAGTGACTTTCCCGCTCTCCACCGGTCTGCAAGGGCTCGCGGGAGTGAAGGAGGTGCGAGCCACCTCGATGTTCGGTTTCTCGCTCGCCACCGTCATCTTCGAGGACAAGGTCGATACCTACTTCGCCCGCACCCGGGTTTTGGAACGGCTGAATTTCCTCCAGGGCCAGATGCCGGAAGGCGTGACGCCCCAGTTAGGACCCGACGCCTCCGGACTCGGCTGGGTCTATCAATATTACCTGCATGTCGATCCGGCGAAATCTCCGGATGGCGGCTATGACCTCGCGCAGCTCCGTTCACTTCAAGATTGGAAAATCCGCTATGACCTCGCCAGCGTGCAGGGCGTGGCCGAGGTCGCCAGCATCGGAGGCTTTGTGAAGCAGTATCAGGTCGAGCTTTCCTCCACCAAGATGCGGGCCACCAACATCACGATGATGGAGGTGGTGACCGCCGTGCAAAACGCCAACCTCAACGTCGGTGGCAAAACCGTCGAGGAAAACGGCGCGGAGTTCGTGCTGCGCGGCATCGGCCTTGTCACCGGACCGGAGGATCTGGAACTCGTCACCGTAAAGGCGGTGGATGGCACGCCGATCTATCTGAAGGACATCGCCACCATCCAGATCGGCGGCGATTACCGCCGTGGTGCGCTTGATTTGAACGGTCGCGAAGCCGTCGGCGGCACGGTCGTCATGCGCACCGGCGAGAATGCGAAAGCCGTCATCGAGCGGGTGAAGCTCAAGATCGACGAGATCGCATCCAGCCTGCCGCCCGGCGTCACCATCCGGCCGTTCTACGATCGCAGCGAGTTGATCGACCGCACCATCGACACGCTCAAGCACGCGCTCGTCGAGGAAATCATTCTCGTCACCCTCGCCCATATCATCTTCCTGTGGCATTTCCGCAGCATCCTCATCGTCACCCTGCCGCTGCCGATCTCGATCCTCGTTTCCTTCCTGCTGATGAAGCAATTCGGCATCACCAGCAACATCATGTCGCTAACAGGCATCGCCATCGCCATTGGCGTGCTGGTGGACGGAGCCATCGTGGTGACCGAAAACGTCATCCGTCATTGCGAGACGGAGGAGAAGGAAAGAGGCCGCCCGCTCACCGCCGTCGAGCGCTGGCAGACCACGCTCGTGGCGTCCCAACAAGTCGGCCGTCCGATCTTTTTTGCGATGGGCATCATCCTGCTCGCCTTCCTCCCCGTCTTCGCGCTCACCGGCCAGGAGGGAAAATTGTTCCACCCGCTCGCCTTCACCAAGACCTTCGCGATGGTCGGTGCCACCTTGTTAGGCGTGACGCTGGTGCCCGTGCTTTGTTCGTTTCTGGTTCGCGGTCCCTATCACGAGGAGGAGCGGAACATCGTGATGAGTTTCCTCATGCGCATCTACGATCCCGCCCTCTCGTGGGCGCTGAACCATCGCAAGACAGTCGTCGGCGCGGCGATGCTTTTGTTGGCATTCTGCATGCTGCTCGCATTCGGCCTGCCGCGGGCCACCACCAAACAACTCGCCGACGCTGGCTTCACCCGCACCGCGGAAATGTTCGCCGGTTTCGGCAAGGAGTTCATGCCGCCGCTCAATGAAGGCAGCCTGCTCTACATGCCGGTCCTGATGCCGAAGACCGGCTTCAAGGAAATCCAGCGCGTCATGTCGTGGCAGGACCAGATCATCGCCGCCACGCCCGAGGTGGAAACCGTGGCTGGCAAGCTCGGCCGTTTCGAAACCGCCACCGATCCCGCACCCACGGAAATGTTGGAAACCACCATCATGCTCAAGCCCGAATACATACCTAACGGAAAATTCCGGGTGAAGCGCAATCCCGCATGGCGCGAGGGCATGACCATGGAAAAACTCAAGGCCGAGCTCACCGAAAAGATGAAGGCGGTGCCCGGTTACGTCCCCGCATTCCTCCAGCCCATCGAGAACCGCATCCTCATGCTCTACACCGGCATCAGGGCGCAGGTCGGCGTGAAGATCTACGGCGACAACCTTGATGCCATCCAGCGCAAGGCCTTCGAGATCGAAAAACTCATCAACCAAGTCCCTGGCGCGGCCGGTGTTTCCCCGTCACGCGTTCAGGGGAAACCGTATCTCAACATCGAGGTGGATCGCGTGGCCATGGCCCGTTACGGCCTCAGCGCGAAGGACGTGTTGGATGCTGTGGAAATCTCCATCGGCGGCAAGAACGTCAGCACCACCATCGAAGGCCGCCAACGTTTCCCTATCCAGATCCGCGTCGAGCGGGGCGAGCGCGACGATATTGAAAAACTCAGCCGCATTCTGGTGGCGGCTAACCCTGGAATAGGTCCTATAAGTCCTATGGGACCAATCAAAGAAGCCACCGCCTACATCCCGCTCGGCATGGTCGCCAAGATCACCCGCAGCATGGGAGCGAACGAAATCGCCTCCGAAAACGGCAAGCTGCGGAGTTATGTGCAAGCCAATGTCCAGGATCGCGACCTCGGAGGCTTCGTTGAGGAAATCGAGGCGAAACTCAAAACCGTCAACTGGGAGGGCATGACCTACAAGATGACCGGTGAGTACGAAAACCAACGCCGTTTCACTAAAACCATGTGGCTGATTTTCCCGCTGGTGATGATGGTCATCTTCGTCCTGTTATTCATGGTATTCCGCAGTGGCATGGAAGCGGCCCACGTCATGCTCGCCGTGCCCTTCGCCCTCAGCGGCGGCGTCCTGCTTCAGAAAATTTTAGGCTATAACTTCAATGGTGCCGTCTGGGTCGGCTATATCGCGCTGTTCGGCACCGCCGTGCAGACGGGCGTGGTGATGGTCGTCTATCTCGAGGAATCCGTCAAAGAACGAATGGCCAAACTCGGTGCCGCCTTCACCAGCGCCGACCTCGTCCAAGCGGTCAAAGACGGCGCAAAACTTCGACTCCGCCCGAAGGTCATGACCGTCGCCACCACCGTCGCCAGCCTCATGCCCATCATGTGGAGCACCCGCCAAGGCGCTGAAATCATGAAGCCGCTCGCCACCCCCGTGATCGGCGGCATGATTTCCAGCCTGATCCACATCCTCATCGTCACCCCCGTGATTTTCCTCTGGCTGCACGAGCGCCAACTCAAAAAAGGCACACTCCAAGCATCATTCTCCCACGATTCAAACCCTCCCAATTGACGCGAGTCATCATCGAATACACCTGCTCCCCGCCACCCACATCACCGATGTCCGCGCCGTATCGAAAAGAGATTACTTGGATTATGAACGACAAGGGTTGAATCCAGCATGGGTATAAGCGGCGGGCAGGATGTGTTGGGACATGCTGACCGCTCTCGAACATCAAATCCCAAGTGTCTTCTGATCAGGATCCACCAACTCATCGGGATGAAAACCATCCTTCAGAAGCACGGGAGCGACACGGCAAAGATTCGCTTTTCCAAGTTGAGCCGCCCAGCGGGTGAGAGTATTCGCGTCCTCGGTTAGGATTACCTGGCATTGTTCGATGTCCGCTTGGGCGAGAAATCAGGATTCCCGCATACGTTCCACCCATTCCGTGGGGCTGGTGATCTCAGACCAGGCCGCACGGCCTTTCCGCCAGAGCGATTTGAGCTTGTCCTCGTCGATTTCTTTCAAAGGTCTAACGACGTCGATGAGGCGGAGTTTGCGAAGCTCTCCCGTGCGAATGTGCTCCATGGCGTTGACGTTTAAGGTAATCGCCTTGTAGAGGTAGTCCGCCCCTTCGAGCTGGCTTTCGCTGGCTTCGATTTTGATCGATTCGCCCGAAGGAAGAACCAGATGAATGTTGGACCTCGTCTTTCCGCCAAGGTCCACCACCCGGCCTGAGAGGTATTTCTCCGCCCTGACCCAGTTATCAAGCTGATGGTGCCGGAAGGTGCTTTGTTGGTTGATCTGCATCGCCATCGCGGGCTTCGTCTCCGCATCGGGCGCGATGCTGTAGCGCCGCTTGGAATCGCTTTTGGTTGACCGACTTTGCCACGTTTCGATGATCTGCGCCCTCTTGGGAGAAATCGCGTCGAGATCCGCCGTGCGGGCGAGTGTTTCCATGTCCGCTTGGAACGATACCGCCACCAGCGTGGCCACTATGGAGATTAGTTTGACGGAGCCGTCTTCAATAGCAACCGATGGCTGACCCATTTCCGCACGTTTTGCCTCTCCTTGGATCAACTCGATGACTTCCCCCATAAACTGGTGGAGGGTGAGCAAATCGACATTTCCGGGCGTCAAGGGGCGTCCATCCACTTCATCATGGAGGGAGAACGAAAGGGCCTGACCGATGCGCGCCACAGCCGAAAGTTAGCTCAATATTTGAAAAAGTTAAGAGGATTCACGCAAGCGCTTCAATTTGGCCTGCCTCTAGGCTTCACCGCCGCCTCTTCACCCCTTCCCTTAAGCACGCGGTCGATTTTTTGCGCATGATCAAAACCAAAACGACCTGAGACCTTACTGCTCACTCGGCACTTCCCTCCCACTTCCCCTCTACACTCCTAGCCAACGCTTGCTAGAACCCACCCAAGCCCACCTCGCTTCGGCTACATAGCCGAGGCACGCACCGCAACAAGCCTACATTTCCTTCCCACCGCACCGTTGAGGGATTGCGCGTTGATCGGGTCATGTTTGTTGCGTTTGAGGAAGTCGCTCCATGATCCATTCGAGGGTGGGCTTGCCGTTGACGATGTAGTCGTAGGCTTCCAGCGGGATGCCATCGAGGGTGAGGTGGGAGTTGTAGAGGATGGTGGTTTTGTTCTGCTTCTGGCCTGCGGCTTTCTGGATGGGCGATGGCTTGGCGAAGGTCATCTTGCTAACGTGGTATTGCTTCCACGGATCAAGCCCGAGTTCGGGGGATATCTCGGCCAGCGGATAGAGTTCGCTGGTTTCGTGGTTGAGATGCCATTGTGCGAGATTGCGGCCGGCCTGGGTGAATTTTTTGTAATTCGCCGTCTGCTGGGTCAGCGTTATGGGCGGGAGCATCTTCTTGATGTCCGAGGCAAAGGGTGTCCGGTATTCCGGAGAATGCAGGATACCATAGACGTAGTAAAAAATGTCGTTCTTGCACGAGCATCCTTTCGCCCGGCAAGATCACCGCACGGAGTTCAGCGGCAAGGATCTCCACATTTTTTCTGCTTCGTTTCAGATAGTTTCGAAATGGACTGGATATTTCAAAACCGAATGGTTAAACCCGCGCCGACTCCGTATTCGCTGTCCCACAGCGCGGTGGCGGAAACGTAATGGGTCAGCGCGTAAGTGAGACCGGCCTGATATGACCAGTCTTCCAAGGTATCGTATTCCACTTCTCCGAAGATGCCGAGTCGTGGGGTGAGCATCAGTTCGCGGTCGATCATGAAGCGGGCTTCGCCGTCATCGGCTATCCATGCTTGCGACGCGAAATTTCCCGGCAGGAGATAGCGGATCCCGGCGATGAGGCGTTCATCCTCGCGGGTGGAATTCACGCCCTCCGCATAGACTCCGGCGAAGACGGTGGTGAAGCGGTTGATATAGCGGCCATAGGTGAAGTCGCCTTCCCATGCGGTGCCTTCGGTGCCGTCCCAACCGGCTTCCCATTTCAGGGCGAGTATGTTCAGCGGATCGGAAAAGGTGATCGCTCCCTGGGTTTCGTTGCTGAGGACATCCGCGTAGCCGTAGAAAAACCAGGGATTGGTCTCCTTGTAGATCTCATCGCGGGCCGCCTGCGTTTCCAGGGCTGGGGTGAAGCCTTCGTATTCCACCACGCGCGCCATGCCGCTCATCATGTGATAGAGAAGATGGCAGTGGAAAAGCCAGTCGCCCGGCTCAACCGCCATGAACTCGATGACCGTGGTGGACATCGGCTCGACATCAACCGTGTGCTTGAGCGGCGAGCGATTGCCTTGCCCGTTGATCACGCGGAAAAAGTGGCCGTGCAGGTGCATCGGGTGATGCATCATGGTGCGGTTGATCATGATGAAGCGAACCACCTCGCCCTCGCGGATGAGGAGGTCATTGTCCGGTTTGATCGGCTTGTTGTTGATCATCCAGACATAGCGGGTCATGTCGCCATCAAGGGTGAGCCGGAATTCCCGGCGTGGTGCGGATTTTGGAAACGAGGTGTCTTTCACAGCACGGAGTTTCCCATACGGAGCGAACGGGCGTTCGTTCGACATCATGGAATCGGTGGCGAGCCGCGTGTACTGCGCGGCATCTTCGCGGAGGAGGAAATCATACCACTTGGGCGGGTTATGGATCACTCCCATGTCCTTGTCCATTTCCGGCATGGGCGGCATGTCCTTCATGTCCATTTTCATCTCCGAATGATCCATCGCGGGTTCCTTCTTTTCGCTTTGGTTCATTTTCGAGTGATCCATGCCGGACATATTCATCATGGAATGATCCATGCCTTCCGCAGCCATCGGCATTTTCTTGCTCCCGCCGTGCGACCTGCCGGCCATATCCATATCCATGTTCATCCCGGGTTTATCGAATTTCCCGGCATCCACATCGCGGTCGGGCATGCCCATGGTGCCTGCGGGTGTCTGCGCAAAGGCGTTCTTCCCCTTGAAGCCCATCATCGTGTCATACACGAATGGCTTCGGGAGATCCGCAGCAGGACGACGCTCGCCCGAGCCGATCCACAGTGAGGTGTGGCCGGAGCCATCTTGGGCGGTGGCGCGGAATTCGTAGGCTCCGCCCGCAGGGACTTTCACAAGCACATCATAGGTTTCCGCAACTCCGATCAGGATCGGCTTCATCATTTTCAACGGCTCCACCGCCTGCCCGTCGGCGGAAACGATGGTCATCGGCCCGCCTGCGTAGCTGAGGTGGAAAAAGGTGCTGGCCGAGCCGGCGATCACGCGGAGACGGATGGTATCGCCGGGTTTTGCGGATAGGGTTTCTTCCGGTTTCCCGTTCACGAGAAACGCATCGTAAGCGACATCAGCGAGATCCATCGCGGGCATGCGCATCGCCTCGCGCTGGAAATATTCGCTGAGCTTTCCGGTCTTCGCCGCTCCGAGGACGCTCTGGGCGGTTTTCTTTTCGACACCGAAAAACTCCGAACCGCGGCGTAGATTACGGAGAATTTCCATCGGGTTCTTGTTCGTCCAATCGGAAAGCAAGACCACGTGATCCTTGGACTCTCCGTGGTTTTTTTCCTCCGGCAAAATGACGATGGAGCCGAACACGCCGCGCTGCTCCTGCAGGCCGGAATGTGAGTGATACCAGTAGGTGCCGGTCTGGCGGATGGTGAAACGGTAGGTGAAAGTGCCACCCGGCTTGATCGGCGGGTAGGTCACGAAGGGCACGCCGTCCATGTCCGGCGGGACCAGCAGGCCGTGCCAGTGGACGGAGGTGGAAACATCCATTGAGTTGGTGACGTGCATCACGGCGGTATCCCCGCCCCTGAAGCGCAGGGTCGGCCCGGGGATGCCGCCGTTGATGGTCATCCCCATCACGGGCTTGCCGGTGATGTTCACCTCCTGCTCGGCGATGGTCAGGTTGTAAACGACTTCTTTGGCTCCAGAAGCCGGGGCTATTAGCAGGACGATGAGGCTGGATAGTAGTTTTGCTTTCATGGCTTTTTTAAGTCTTCGTGTTCGAGGTTTGCGTTCAGGGCTTTCATTTCCGCGATCTCTTTCCGCCGTGCCTTGATGATGCCATCGGCAAGTTCTCGAACCCGGGAATCTTCGATGGTCGCTCGCCCGCTGATGAGGATCGCGAGGGAGTGGGGGAATCATCGCTTTCATCCAGGTGACTTCGCCTAACGTTGCCTTACTGCGGACGAGCCACAGCGTGAGCGCGCAACCAGCGATGAACATGATCACCGTGGAAGTAACGATCATGGCGATGAATTTCGGATAGGAGTTGTTGTTTTTTGATCATCGGGATTTGTTTGTGGCTGCTAGGTCCTGAGGTAAAGTTGGCTCAATGGAAACGGCCGGGAGTTCTTGCCGCAGTTCAAACCCATGCAATTCTCACATGGGATTTTTTGTGACTTTTTGGTTGATGCTTGCCTAAACGTTTATCCACAACAGCCACCTGACTTGTTGTCGGTCATGGCATCGGCGGGCGTGGCCAAGAATTTTTCCCGGCAATGCTCGCTGCAGAAGTAGGATGTCTCTCCATCGCGTTCGGCGTGGAGAGCGGTGGTGATGTCAACGGTCATGCCGCAGATGGGATCGATTGCTTTGGTAGTGGTTGCATTCATGATTTTGTTTCTTTCTTGGCTATCGCCAGTCACAGATACTGACAGTGAAATGGTGGTTGTGTCATGGGGTGTTATCCCCATGCGATTACCAGTCAGCCAGCGGTGCTTCCGCTGATCTCGGCTGTGATTTCCCGCACGTAACGTATGGATCTTGGACGCTGTAGGCGCGACGACTGCCGAAGTTCCGGGGATGGCAAGGATACTTCCCTGGGAAATTTTTCCACTGCCTGCCGCAAATCCGACTGATCATCCCAAAATCATCGAGCACCGCACTCCGGACGACCGGTGGTTTCAGCTGGTTTCCGCACGGGTTACGAGGAAGGGAAAAAACCGTTGGTGGTGCAGCTCGCCCAGGACCGTTCCGAGGATGAAGATTTCCTGTGGGAATTCCGCTTGTTGCTCGCCGGTGTTTTTGTGGTCGGCAGCGGCACCGCTGCCGTCATCGGCTATGTGGTAGAGCGGCGTGGACTGAAACCGGTGGGTGCTGGCGCTCAGAGCGCTGGATTTGGTTTGCGCGCTGGGCTGCTTTACCACTGAAACCAAGAATTTCCCGATGAGTATGGCTTTTTCAATGGGCTTCCATTGAAATGCATCTTGGCAGGAGTCGATTTTCCAATAAACTGATCCCGATGAGTTTACACAAAGCCCCTACCCTCGGCCGCTTCATCGCGGACGTCGGCCCGGTAGATCACATTGGCATTGACGAGCGGGTGGCGAAATTCACGACCCGCAGCATCAAGAAAAACGCGAAGATCTTCGGCTTGAGATTGGCAACCACGATGGTGGATCTCACCACCCTGGAGGGCAAAGACACTCCTGGCAAAATCGCTTCCCTGTGCCAAAAAGCACTCCGCCCGCATGATGACCCGGACATCCCTGCGACCGCTGCGGTTTGCGTTTACCCGGCCATGGTCAAGCACGCCGCGAAGTGGGTGAAAGGCACATCCGTCAAAATCGCCTCCGTCGCCACCGCCTTTCCGTCTGGCCAGGCGCCGCTCAAAACCCGGCTTGCCGAGGTCCGCGCCGCCGTGGGTGATGGTGCGGATGAGATCGATATGGTCATCAACCGCGGGGCCTTTCTCGCCGGCGAGCTGGCCCTTGTCCAAGATGAAATTTCCGCCGTGTTGGAAGCTTGCGGCGAAAGCACTCTCAAGGTGATTCTGGAAACCAGCGAACTTGAAACCTACGATCAAATCCGCGCCGCTTCCTTCCTCGCCATGCAAGTCCTCCGGCCGGGTGATTTCATCAAAACCTCCACCGGTAAAACCAATCTTAACGCCACCCTTGCGAACAACCAAGTGATGCTGGAGGCCATCCGGGATCACTATTTCGCCACGGGTGTGGAAATCGCCATGAAACCCGCAGGTGGTATCCGCACGGCCAAGCAGGCACTCCATTTCCTCGTCGCCGTGAAAGAAACTCTGGGTGACGGCTGGCTTTCTAACAGTCGTTACCGCTTTGGTGCATCCGCGCTTCTCAACGATCTCGTCCGCCAGCTCGTCAAAGAAAAAACCGGAGCCTATCAGGCACCTTACTCCTTCTCGGAATCCTCCAGCGCTTACTAATTCCCGGCAATTCAAAATTTTCTCACAAATGCCTGCCAAACGCACACCCGCCCGCGAGCTACTCTTCGGTAATCTCTGGGAATACGATCCCGCTCCGGAAACGGCCAAGGCCCATATCGATGAGCGCTACGGCCTGTTCATCGATGGCAAATTCGTCGCTCCGAAGAGTAAAAAGTATTTCGATTCCGTCAGCCCCCGAGATGAACAAAAGCTTTCTGAAATTGCTCTAGCAGGTCCATCAGATGTCGATGCTGCGTATCAAGCTGCTGCCGGTGCCTTTAAGACATGGAGTAAAACCCCCGGTATGGAGCGGGCGAAGTATCTCTTCCGCATCGCCCGCCTTCTGCAAGATCGCGCCCGCGAATTCGCCGTTGCGGAGACGCTTGATGGCGGCAAGCCAATCAAGGAATCCCGGGACTTTGATGTCCCAATGGCCGCCGCCCATTTCTTCTATCATGCCGGCTGGGCGGATAAACTTGAGTATGTCACCCCCGGCAGGACCCTTGCGCCGTTGGGTGTCGTCGGTCAGGTGATCCCATGGAATTTTCCACTGCTCATGCTGGCTTGGAAAATCGCACCCGCTCTTGCCACGGGCAATACGGTGGTCATCAAACCTGCGGAAACCACTTCCATCACCGCATTGAAATTCGCCTCCATCCTCCAAGAGGCAGGCCTGCCACCGGGAGTCGTCAATATCGTCACCGGCGCGGGAGAAACCGGTTCTGCCATCGTCAATCATCCGCTTGCCGCAAAGATTTCATTCACCGGTTCCACCGCCGTTGGCAAGGCCATTCAAAGAGCTTTGGCTGGCACGGGCAAGCGCCTCACCCTGGAGCTGGGCGGCAAAGCCGCGAACATCGTATTCGAAGATGCGCCGCTCGACCAAGCGGTGGAGGGCATCATCAACGGGATCTTCTTCAATCAAGGCCACGTCTGCTGCGCCGGCTCCCGCCTGTTGGTGCAGGAATCCATCGCAGCACCCATTTTATCCAAACTCAAACTACGCCTCAAATCTCTCCGCACCGGCGATCCGTTGGATAAAAATACCGATGTCGGCGCGATCAACTCGAAAGCCCAGCTCACCCGTATTCAAGACCTCGTTGCCGCAGGAGTTTCCGAGGGGGCGGAAATCCATCAGCCTGTCTGCGATCTCCCGCCCAAAGGCTTTTACTTTCCTCCTACCCTTTTCTCCAATGTCTCACAAAGCCACCGCATCGCCCGCGAGGAAATTTTTGGTCCGGTGCTTTCCATCCTCACCTTCCGCACGCCCGAGGAGGCCATCGAGAAGGCGAACAACACCCACTACGGCCTGAGCGCCGGAGTCTGGACCGATAAAGGCTCGCGCATCCTTAAAATGTCCACCGAACTCAAGGCCGGTGTCGTTTGGGCGAATACGTTCAACAAATTCGATCCCACCTCACCCTTCGGTGGCTTTAAGGAATCCGGCTTTGGTCGCGAAGGCGGCAAACAAGGGCTGCTGGATTATGCTCAATTGATTTAACCTATAACTCGTCCCATCCATGTCCCGATTAACGATTACCAAAACGCCGAAATGTTACGTCGGCGGCGCTTTCATTCGCTCCGAAAGCGGGCGGGTCTATCCGCTCAACCGCAGCTCCGGCGGGTTCTTCGCAAACATTCCGCTCTGCACCCGCAAAGACTTGCGCAATGCCGTGGAAGCCGCAGCCAAGGCCGGACCCGGGTGGGCGGCGAGAAATGCCTACAATCGTGGCCAGATTCTCTATCGCCTCGCAGAAATGTTAGAGGCCCGTTCTGCTGAAATGACCGATGCCATTCTGCTTGGCGGCGGCACTCGTGCACAGGCCGAGCGCGAGGTGAATGTCAGCATCGAGCGCATCATCCACTACGCCGGATGGACCGATAAATATCAAGCCCTGCTCGGCAGCGTGAATCCTGTGGCATCCGCTCATTTTAACTTCACCGTCACCGAGCCGATGGGAATCATCGGCATCATCGCCGCAGAGGACGCACCATTGCTAGGATTGCTTTCGCTCTTCCTGCCCGCCATCACCAGCGGCAACACCGTAGTCTGTCTCGCCTCCACCAGCCGTCCCTATCCGGCGATTCTGTTAGGCGAAATGCTTGCCACCAGCGACCTGCCAGGGGGTGTCGTCAATCTCCTCACCGGCCAGCGCGATGAACTCATCCCCACCTTCGCCACCCACGCGCATTTGCGTGGCCTGGCCGCCGTGGCCAGTTTGGAAGAGCGGAAAACCCTGCAAACCGGAGCTGCGGAGAGCGTGAAGCGTCTTAAACTCATGGACAGCGAGAAAGCGACGGATTGGTATTCGGAAAAACACCAGGGCCTCTACGAAATCCGCGATCACCTCGAACTCAAAACCACTTGGCACCCCATCGGAGCGTAAGCCAGCTTTGGAAACAATTTCGCTACCATTTCCCCGAATATGGGCTCCACTCGCCTCATGACGAAGTGCCGCACTCCGCTTCTGGTCCCTGGATTTATCGCCATGGGCTTGTTCGGATTCTGGCTGGCGAGAACGGCCGCGGCATCGCGTTCCAGCGCGCAAGCGGAAATCTAACAGAATCCCTGACTTGCTGAAATGCAAGATTCATTCGGCATCCACCACCGCGAATAACACTTGGTGGTACCGTTGGGATGCTGCGTGGACGCGGCGAGCGGATCGTGGTTATGACCTGCTTCTCTCCCTCTACGATATTGGCAGCAACGGCCTTGTTGCTCCCACACTCGTTAAATCGTGGACCCGCACCAATTTCAGAGCCTTTGATAAATCCTACCTGTTTGTCCGCAACGTCAGCGTCACTGGTTATGCAAGCGGGATCGAAGCAGACAACGTTGCCGGCGTGCCTGCAAACGTGAGCGAGTATTGCAGCGGTCCAATCGCCAACTTTAATTCTGCAACACCTCCAAAATCGATGAATCTTCCGATCGCGGAAGCCGAACTCATACCTTGGGAATCCAACCTGGCGAACTGGGCTTCTACGGGCGACTCTATAGGATCGGATGCTCAGAAGCTACAGGATGCCTTAGACTCCGGCAAGCCCGCGATCATGGTAAAGAGCTTGATGAACATTTCCGGAGGGTCCTTTTAATTCCTGGATACCCGTGCTACCAAGAATCCAAGTCAGCTCTATGTGGGGATAACAGGCAGATCGAAGCGACGAAAATTCCTATGCTTCATGGATCAGCGATTACAGTGTTGGATACTTGGTCGCAGCAGGTGATGACTTCGATGGAGATGGCCTTGGCAATGCCGTTGAAAACATCCTTGGTTCGCGTGGAAAACTTTCCGAGGATTTCCTCAAGCGGAATCGCATGGCGAAACCTTCACTTCGGCTTCCGGAACTCCCAGCCATCGACTTCCATTTCCCCGTCCACCCCGCAGCGGAATCGCAACGGACCCTCGGGACCGGGTTTCTTGTTCGTCTTCGGATTCGCATACCGCCCGGTGTCGCTGACATTGGTGAGTAGGTTGTTCTCGATCATCGCCTTGCCGCTTTCATCGTTTCTGAAAAGAGGTCGCGCCGTTCCCATGCATTCCACGATGTTGTCGCGGAAGACATGTTTGCTGAAATCACTTTTCCCGTCGAAACTGAACAGACCCTCGGTGCGCGGGGTCGGGGTGGTGCGGGTGATGATGTGGTTGTTGCGGATCTCCATGGAGTTAAAAGCCCTCTCGATCCAGACCACGCCGCGTCCGGGATTGGACACGAGATTGTTGTGGAAACTTGCCGGACCAGGAGCCGCTACACCACCGAAGCCGGAGATCAGGTTCCCGCCATCGTTTTTGACATCGAAGTCGAACAGGTTGTGATCGATCTCCGCGCCGTTTCTCGGGAACTCGATGGCATAGGAGGTCGTGAAATAGTTGTGATGTATGTGAAAGGTCTTCGCGCTCTCCGGCACCGCACCGCCCGAGTGTTTCGGGATTGAAACGCAGCCAAGCAGGATGTTGTGGTCGATCTCCACATCCTCGTCGTTTTCATGGGCGAACTCGATGGAGAAATTCGTCTCGATAGTGTTGTGGTGGATGCGCACGCCTTTCCCCTGGCGGCCCTTGATCCCGTAGAACTCGAGGTTCGGCTCGGTTTTGGTGCGTAAAAAGCGGTTGTTATATATCTCGCTGTCCTTGATCCAAACCACGAAAATCCCGCCGCCG
>JBBRIB010000022.1:0-15200 GCA_038221745.1 Verrucomicrobiales bacterium | reverse complement strand
GATTTAAAATCGGATTCCGCCTCGCCGTAGCGCCCGAGGCGGTAGGTGAGAATTCCAAGAGCTGCGTAGGTGTTCGCATCGCTTGGGGCGAGTTTGATGGCTTCCTTGAGCTCGGCTTCAGCGTTGGTGAGATCGCCCACGGTCATCAGTGAAAAGCCTAACATGCGGCGGGCGTAGGGGTTGTTGGAATCAAGTTCACCGGCACGGCGGAAGGTATCCACGGCGGAGTTCGGATCATCCAGCTTGAGATTGACGATGCCCAGTTTGCAGAGTGCGGAGATGCGGCCGGGGTGTTCCTCAAGGACCATCTGGAGGAGTTCGCGGGCGGGCATGAGGCGCCCGGAGACGAAGGCCTTTTCCGCAGTGCGCTCAAAAACGGCGATGTCCTGGTTGAGTTCGGTGGTGTTTTTTCCGACGGTGGATCGGTCTTGGGCAAAGGGGGAGATGAATTCACCATCAACGTTTTTATCGGCGAGGAGGCGTTGTTCATCAGGGGTGAGCTGGATTTCCTGGGAATCGAAGAGTTTGACGGCTTCGGCGAGTTTTTCGTCCTTTGTGCTCAGTTCTTTGGCGGCGGCGATCATGAGATCGCGGGCCTGGCGTCGGCGCTCTTGAACGCGGAGCTGGCGCTGGATGATATCGCGGAGGATTTCGACCTCGGCGGGATCGGCAGAGGTTTTGCCTTGGGCGAGGGCGGATTGCTCGTTTTTAAGGCGGGTTTCGAGGGTTTTAAGGCGGTCGTCCTGATCGCGTTTTTCCTGATGGAGTTTGATGATTTGGGACTTGGCGATGGCGAGATCGCGGAGCGCATCCGTGATGTCGTCCTTGGCAGCGTTGTTGTCTTCGTTGAGGTGTTTGACCTTGTCGTTGGCTTCGCGGAGGTTTTTGGCGAGGCCCATGTTTTGATCGATGAGTTCCTGGATGCGGCCTGCTTCGTTGAGCTTGAGAAGGGCGCTCATTTGATCGCGCTCGATGAGCAGGCCGTCGCGTTGTTCGCGCAGGTCGGAAAAAGCGGCGTTGCTTTCTTCGAGTTGTTTCATGAGCTGGGTGATGGTGGAATTGGCTTTCGAGAGTTCGACGTTTTTTTGGTCCAGCTGTTTTTCGAGTTCGCGGAGTTGGGTGCGCTGGCCGGCGACGACGGAGTTAGAGATTTTACGCTCGGCTTTCAGGTCGCGATCAAGATCCGCGTGCTTTTGCTGCATGATCTTGAGGTCCGTCTCAAGGGTGGCGGTGCGGGCGAGGGCCTCAATATGTGAGGTGCGGCTCTGGGTGAGAGCGCTCCCCATGGCGAGGCGTTCTTGCTCAAGCTCTGCAATTCGCTTGCCGAGTGTCTTCATTTCGTTCTCGACGGGGCTGGCAGCGAGGCGTGCCCGGAGGGATTGAAGATTCGCTTCGGCGGCCTTGAGCCGGGCTTGGGAAAGATCGCGCTGGCGACCGATATCGCGGATGCGGGATTCATTGCGGGATTCGTCAGGATCGGGCGTTGGGGAGGGGGTGAGATTACGGAGGCGCTGGATTTCAGCTTCAGCCTCAGCGATGCGGCGGGCATCGAGCGGGTTAACCTCAAGAATGTTCGAGGCAAGCGGGAGAATGTCGTTGACGGGATCTACCAAGCTACCGGGGTTTTTTTGACCCCCTTCAAATTCTGCGATGACGTTTTGGTTTTTCTTCCGTTGCTCCTCGGCTTTGGGATGGATGCGGGTGAGGGTTTCGAGGTTTTTCGAAGCCCGGTTGTTAACCATGTCCGGCTTCCAATCCGGGTAGTGTTTCTGGATGGCTTCGACGATTTTTCGTGCCTGCAGGAGTTTCTCCTTTGCGGCTACAAAGTTCTCCTCCGTCTCAAGTTTTTCTGCGGCGCGAGTGGCCAGGTAGCCTTGGAAGTAAACTTCAGAGGGATTAAACTGAGCCGGTGCAGGAGCTTGGGCGAGGCTGATCGATGTGGCAGCGAACCAAGCTGCAAGGCCGATCCAATAGCAAAAACGGCGCGTGGGTTTAGGCATCCAACTCAACATGGGTCGAGAGGGTATCTTCAAGAATGCAGCCGGGCAAGCGAGGATTTTCGCGGTGGCGAATCGAGCCGGGGAGAAGTTTCCGAGGATGGGAAATCCGGGGCTAGGCCGCACTCGCCGGGGCTTGGATGAGCAGGCAATCTTCGAGAAAGGGCTGTAGCGGATGGAGCAGGGCGGAGCCTTTTTCGAGGAATTGAGCGCGGAAACGGTCTTCAATCCGGCGCAAGGCAAAATCGAGATCGGCGATGACGAGCTCGTTGGAGCGGCCTTGCACGATCGCGACGAGACAAACGAAGCTGCCTTCGCGTGCGATAGCAGTCCGTTGATCGGAAAGCTCGAAGCCGCTGCGGGTTCTGCCCTCTTCGTCGCGGAGTTGTGAAGCGATGCGCTGGATGGTGCTGGAGATGCGCTTGGGAGAAGCATGGCGGGCGGGATCGCAGCTGGCGAAGGAGACCAGGGCGAGACTTGAGGCATCGACGAGGAAGACTTCATCCACTTGGAAGCGGTGGGTTTTCTCAAAGAGAATGTCCTCGTAGGTGCGACTGGTGAAAAGTGCTTGGAGGTGCCAAATGAGGCGATGGAAAGTTCCCGGTGCTTGGAAGGGTCGTGAGGCGGGTGAATACTCTGCCAGCGCTCGGCGAATGGTGGCCCGGAGCATCGGCTCTAGATAGGTGTCCATGCCATTTTCCCGGGCGTAAACGGCCTTGCGGAGGGCATCTTCCACAATGGGGCTGAAGGCTTCTCGGAGATCATCATCGCTGAAGTCCGGCAGAATACTCCCAAGCGATTTTTCCTGTTCCAAAGAAAGGCAATGGGGCACTTGGCTCAAGGCGGTGGAGGTGGGAAAAGGACTGACCGAAATGGGCGGGCGGGGTGCTGCGGGGAGTGCGGAAAGTTTCGGCGCGGGGATGGTGATAAATGGGGAAGGCCGGGCCGAGGGCCATGCCGGGAGCGCCGCTTGCCGGGGGGCTTCGAATGGCTTATCTGGCGAATTGGGAAATGGCAGTAAGTTCCATGGCCCCGGCCGGTTGAATGGGGAGCTGGAGCCCGTGTTCGGACTTGGCAGAGGGGTGAAGGATGAGGACATCAGCGTGAAGAAAAACTTGGGCTGCCTGCAGAAGGGGAGGCACATTCGGCGAGGGCGCGAGCGGCAGTTGCGATTCTGCGGAAACGTTCCTCAATGGAATCCCGATCCATCAGGCGGCTCTCGAGGCGGGTGAGTTGGGACTCGGTGTTTTCCCAAAGGCTTGCCACCTCGCCGCGCAGTTGCTGGGCAAGGCGTTGGTCCCGATCGGCTAGATGGCCATGAAACGAGCTTTGCCAATCACTGAGCCAGGAACCAATCTTGCGCTCCAGATGCTGGAGGGGGGCAGGGGTGGCTTCGGTGGATTTGAGCGCGGCGATCTGTTGGATTTGAGCGGCGAGTCGCTGGGTTTCTTCGCGATATTGGGCGAGGCGATGTTCGTGAGTTTCACGGCTTTGCGCTGAGTCCGCCAAGCGGTTGACGTTATGTTGGAGCGCCTCCAACTTGGCCTCGTGGGCATAGATCCGGTCTTCCAAATGGGCGGTGACGGGTGTGGCTTGAGAGATCGCAGAGTTTCCCGTTTCCAGTCTAACGACGCGAAACTCAAGCCGCTCGAGATGCCGACCCACGATGATTTCGCGGATCTTCTCGACCGTTTGGGAGGGGTTCAGGGGGGGTGATGTGGTTGACATGATTTTTTCCGTAGGGGGAGTTACAGAGACTTTCGATCTGCGATACGGTGAAATTTTGTGACTGGGGAGAATTAGGTAGGGATCTGCCAAAATGTAAACAAGTTCCATCAAATTTCGTTTTTTGTGATCATTTAGGTAACTTTATAAAAACTTAAGGTGCTAAAAATCAGTCAGTTATCAAAAAAATGAATCGATGAAAGACAGGAGGCTTGGAATCGTATAATCCCTGTTGAATGTCCGACGACGAAGAAGAAAAAGAAAAAGCCCCGGATGAGCGGGATGCGATCCTAGGGCAAGCCTATGCCAAAACCCGCAAAAGCCTGATTGCGAGGCTGGACAACTGGGAGGATCAGCGCGCATGGGATGATTTCTATCAAACTTATTGGCGGCTGATTTACTCGGTGGCGATCAAAGCGGGCTTGCGGCAGGATGAGGCCTTCGACTGTGTGCAGGAGACGATCCTTTCCATCGCCAAACAAAGTAAGAAGAACCTTTACGACCCTGAGCAAGGATCCTTCAAAACCTGGTTGATGAACATGACGCGGTGGCGCATCAATGATCAATTCCGCAAACGCAAGAAAGACACTGCAATGATCGCGGGGGATTGGGACAATGATCGAAAGACCGCTGTGATTGATCGGGTGGAAGATCCCAACGGCGATGTTTTGTCCCGTCTGTGGAATGTGGAATGGAAAAAAAACGTGGCGGATGCGGCGCTTGCGCGGGTGAAAGTGCAGGTCTCACCGAAGCAATACCAGATTTTCGATTGTTATGTGATCAAGCAATGGGATGCGAAGCGAGTGCAGGATCAGTTGCACGTGAGCATGGCCCAAGTGTATCTAGCAAAGCATCGGGTGGGAGCAGTTCTGAAAAAAGAACTCTCCAAGCTCGAGGATGGAGACGATGATGTTGAATAGATCCCGGCCAAGCCCCACGATACCCGACCATGAAGTCCTGCGCAAAATCGGCGGCGGGGCCTATGGCGAGGTGTGGCTGGCGCGCGGCGTGACGGGAGCTTTAAGGGCGGTGAAAGTGGTGTGGCGGGAGGATTTTGAAGATGAAAGGGGCTTTGAGCGGGAATTTGAAGGAATTCTGAAATTTGAGCCGATGTCACGGGATCATCCGGCGTTGGTGAATATCCTGCACGTCGGGCGAAGCGCCGATGGGGTATCGTTCTATTACTACGTGATGGAACTGGGAGATGATGTGGCGACCGGCCAGGAGATCAACCCCATCGAGTATGAGGCACGCACGCTGCGAGCGGATAACCCGCATCTCACGGGTGTGAAATGGGACACGAACGTTTGCATCGATGTAGGGCTGCGGCTGGCAGAAGCGCTGGATCACCTTCACGAGCGGGGTCTCGCGCACCGCGATGTGAAACCCTCGAATGTGATTTTCGTCAACGGCCGCGCGAAGCTTGCGGACATCGGCTTGGTGGCCGCACGTGGACAGCGGACTTTTGTCGGTACTGAGGGATTTGTACCACCGGAGGGGCCGGGATCCGCTCAGGCTGATGTTTATAGCTTGGGGAAAGTCCTTTATGAAATCGCCACGGGTAAGGACCGGATGGACTTTCCGGAAATCCCCGATGAAATTCCAAGCGGGGCCGACCGCAAACGCTGGCTCGAACTAAACAAGATCATTTGTGATATCTGCGAGCCGCGGATATCGAAACGCAAAATCTCAAGTGCTGCGGCACTTGCGGATGCGCTGAGGCGCTTGCAACGCGGTAAGAAACGCCGCCGCCGGGGCACCGCGGTGGTCACCACCACCTTGGTGCTGGGTCTGTTCGCTGCGTGGGCTGGATGGGAGGTGGCTAAGAAGAAGGACTGGTTGCGCTTGCTCCAAACTCCTGATGGACCCGAGGCTATTGAACCACCGCTGGCGATGCTCAGGGTGGTGAGTGAACCGGAAGGAGCAGACGTGTTTGACCAGAATGATCGCTTTGTGGATCGTACTCCTACCGACAACCTCGAATGGAAGGTGGGGGATTCTTATTACTTTTCCGTGCGCAAGCTTGGCTTCAGCGAACTGGTGATCGATGGCAAAGTGCCGATCTCCGCTACCACGGAACCCCTTGTGCTCCTGGGGGCCTTGGAGAAGTTTTCACCCCCGCTGGTGGGCGAGCAATGGACCGACCAACTGAGGAACAACTATCAGCCGGTGGGGGCCGAGCATGTGAGCTCCGGCATGATGACCAAAGAGGTCTGGCTGGCGTTCCTCAAGGCAAACCCAAAATACGATACGGGCGCTGAGTATATCAAAGTTTTCCAGAATGGAATCGAAACCGATGTGGTAATCGCCTCTTCTGGGCAGGCGAATGTGTTTTGCAAGTGGTTGGAAGCGAGCGGGATAAGTACAGGGTATCTAACGGAATCTCATGAGGTGCTGGCAAAGCGAGACGGTTCTTTTGAAAATCCGAAATTGACCGATCATTCGCGAGCGAAAGATCTCAAGCCTTTCCATGTGGTCGTGCGCCAGATCAATTATGCTGCTCTCAATCTCACCAGCGAACCACCCGGTGCTGAGGTTTATCTGAATGGTTTGGCGGTCGGGTCCACCAAGGAGCCGTTGCAGGTGCCGAAAGTAAAGCCGGGCAAGAGCGAAATTTTATTTGTGTTGGAGGGTTACAAACCTTTCTCAAAGAAGATCGAGTTGAAGGATGGCCAAAGGTTGAATGAGTTGATTAGATTGGAGAAGAATGAAGGTGTGGTATTTGGTAAAACGTGGGAGAACGGAATTGAAATGCGCTTCGCGCCGATAGGCCCGGACCTGATGGTAAGCGTGTGGGAGACTCGCGTGAAGGACTACGATTTGTTCACCAAAGAGTCTGGCTATCGGGCGGCAAGGACTCCCGATTACCCGCAAGGGCCGAATTTTCCAGTGGTCAACATCAGCCGTGAGGACGCGCAGGCGTTTTGCCGCTGGTTGACGAAACGGGAGCAGCAGAACGGGCGCATTTCACAGTCCAAAGTTTCGGAATCCCATGTTTACCGTCTGCCCACGGATTTGGAGTGGAGTCTAATGGCAGGGTTGAAGGAAGACGAGGGAATCAGCCCCGGCTGGAGGGACGCGCGCAAGCAGCGTGTCTATCTCTGGGGTGAGAGCTGGCCACCTCTTGAGGCAGTGGGAAATTTCGCAGATGTGAGCAGCTCGCGAACACCCGGTGTGCCCATCGATCAAACCATCGCAGGATACAATGATGGTTATCCCTATGCTGCGCCGGTCGGAGCTTTCCCTGCAAACCGCTTTGGCCTCTACGATCTCAGCGGTAATGCGCAGGAGTGGGTGGAAGATGAATACTCGAAGCTCGGAGTGATAGCCCTCGGGGTCCTCCGCGGCGGGGGCTGGAATACCTACCGCAGCGAGAATCTTTTCACCGGCTCGCGCAACGCGGTTTCGCCCACGTTCCACGATTGGATCTATGGGTTTCGGATCGTGCTTGCCAAAACCAAACAAGAATTGAAGTAGATAGAAAATTAGTTATATGATCGAGATTAAAGTTTCCTATGAAGGTGATCTTCATTGCAGTGCAGTTCACGGGCCTTCAGGCAGCGGCTTGGTTACGGATGCGCCGGTTGATAACAACGGACTCGGGCAAGCGTTCTCACCCACGGATCTGGTGGCGACCGCGCTGGCCGCCTGCATGGCGACGGTGGTGGGAATTGTGGCGAAGCGCAAGGAACTCTCCGTGGAAGGGATGAAGGTGACGGTGCGCAAACACATGTCCGAGACTCAACCTAGAAGGATTTCCCGCTTGGAGTTGGATCTTGTGATGCCCTTGTTAGAGTCCCATCCAGAGAGAAAATTAATTGAAAGCGCCGCCAAAGGTTGTCCCGTGCACCACAGCATTCATCCCGACATCGAAGTGGAAATGAACTGGATTTGGCAAAAAGGCTGACTCGGAGCGTCTTCAGCCGTTGCCTTCCGGGGGCGATGCGATCTTTGACAACGCCTCCATTACGGCGGCGACGGAGTTCTGGTTCAGTGCTTCGGGAACGACGGCCCCGAGGACCAGGCAACCGTAGGCGGTGTCCACCGGGATGACTTCCAAGGTGGAGCCTGCGGTGATTTTCACATGCACATTGCCAGTGGCGTTACGCTGGCGGCGTGACGCAAGAGCAAGGCTGCGGGCGAGGAAATGAAGTCTGCCGTGTTTGCTTTCATCAAAGATCACCGCACCCTCCCGATCTAGAATGAAAACGCCGGTCGCCCCGAATTGGGCATGCATCCAATCTCGGAAGCGAATGATCCGATCTAAAAACGGCCCTCTTGCCACCATATCCGGGGCAGGGTCTTCAGGCTCGATGGCTGGTTCTGCAACCACGGGGGCCGGAGTCGGTTCTGGCGGCACGGTGGCAGCGAGTGCCGGCGGTGCAACGGCGGGCGGCGGTGGGACCGCATCCGTCGCGAAGCCCACGAAGTCATCATCGAAGCCGGCATCCGAAAATGGGGTTGCGGTTTCACGATTCGGGCGCATCAGGCCCTCGGCCAGCCGCCGGACTTCGATGGGATCAAGCCATGGGTGAATCGGGTCCATCATCCGCGAGCTGAGGTGGGATCGAGTTTCGCTTCAATCTCGGAACGGAGGGCATCAAAAACGGCTTGGGCACCCACGCCGTCTTCCAACACCCCGATGGGGAGGCCTCGGGCGCTGGCTCTCACAAAGAGCCCGTCCCGTGGGATTTGCGTTCTGAAAACCATTTCCATAGGCAGCAATTGCCTCAGTGCAGAAGCGGCCTCGGTGCTTTCCGCAAGTTCGTTTTGCACCATCGTCAGGCAGACGCCCAGCACGCTCAGGCGCGGGTTCATCACCCGCAGGCGGTTGAGGCCTTCGAGCAATTTAGGCACCGAACGGATTCCCAAGGGCTCGGCTTGTTGCGGAATCAAAATTGCATCACTTGAAGCAATCACATCGCCCGTGATGCCGAAAAGACCCGCAGCGGTATCGATCAGGCACAGGTCAAAGCCATGAGAGGCCACACTGCGAAGAAATCCACGGACCCGCGCAAGATGCGCCCCCATCCCGGCCCCGCCCGCTTCGTAGTCACTGGCTTGACCGCTGGCCACGAGCGAAAATGTTTCCAGCCGCGTCGGCACGATCAAGCGCTCCAAAGGGATTCCTGGATCGGCCAGATAGTCGTAAAACCCTGCAAGCAAGCGGGATTGGCGGGTTAGGGAGAGGCCGACGGAACCCTGAGGATCGGCATCGACCAAGAGAGTCCGCACTCCTGCAAGGGCAAAGGAATGGGCGAGGTTGATGGAGACGGTGGTTTTACCCACGCCTCCTTTTTGGCTGGAAACGGCAATACTGATCACACTGCGTAAGGAATTATGCCCGGACGTTAGCTTCGGCTTGCCACATCGGAAGTCTTTTCTTCATGATGACCCCGCCGGGAGCGAAATGAGTATTTCAAATCTACGGGCGTATGCTTCCATGAAATCCTCAACGACTTTCCAATTAAGGCTCTCTGTGGCATTTGGCTGCTCCTTGCTGCTTGGGTTCACTGCGTGCCGTGATCGTGGTAAAACGGTGGAAACCACCGAAAAAGCGGTGGCTGGTTTCATCGCTCCCGAATTGCGCTCCAATGGACTCGGCTCCCTGCCCGGTGCCATTTACACATCTCAGGCCAAATCTGCCATCAACTGGCAACCCTGGTCCAGAGAAACCATGGCGCGGGCCAAAGATGCCAATCGTTTGGTCTTCGCCGTGGTGGCCATGCCTCAGTATCCCGGATTTCAGACGGTCCTTGGCACGCTCTCCTCAAATCCGTCACTCGTTTCCAACATCAATCAAAACTACGTGCCCGTCATCATCGATGGCGATGCCTCCCGCGAGATGGGGTTGCTCACTGCGGATTTATGCTCCGAAATCAAGCGTGGCCTGCAGTTGCCACTCTTCATTTGGCTGACTGCGGATGGAAATCCGGTGGCGTGGATCCCGGTGCCTGCGGGGACGAAGGATAGCGTGGCCGAATTGTATGGCCAATCCGAATCCATGGTCGGGCGGATGTGGACGGATGACCCGGCTTATGTCATCAAAAACAGCGAATTGGACAATCAGGCCCGTTACGAGCGCATCGCCCAACGCCGCAACGTGACCGTGCAAAGCGATGAGCCTGCTGAAGATGTGTTAAAGGCCATCCGGCAGTTGATTTCACTCTATGATCCCTACTCCCGCGGCTTTGATGAAGCAGGTGGATTGTTTCCCTCTGGTGCGCTGGATTTGCTCTCCACCGCAGCGATCCACCCGGGATTGACCCCGGAATTCCGCGCAAAATGCTTGGAAACCACTCAGGAACTCCTGACAGACCTCCTCGGCAGCGCGATGTTTGATCCTTTGGAAGGCGGAGTTTTCACCTCCCGCCGCGGCAATTCGTGGAGCCTACCTGTTTTCAACCGTGAGTGCGTCGGCCAAGCTAGAGCAGCGGTGGCCCTGTTGAATGCCTACCGCGCCACGGGTAACCCGTGGGCCTTGGAGAAAGCTTTGGGCGCGATCCGTTATTCCGAAAAAAACTTCACCACCCAGAGCGGTCTCTTCTCTGTGGGACTGGGTGCGGAAATAGAGACTTCCGCCTGGTTGTGGAGCGTGGAGGAAATCGAGAGAGCCCTTTCTGCGGAAGATGCCGCCTGGTGGATCACAATCACCGGCATGAAAGGGCTTGGCAATCTGCCCTCCGAGGTGGATCCGCAACGGGAGTTCTTCCGCAACAACTCATTGGCGTTTAAAAAATCCATCGCGGAAATGGCAACCAGCGATCCTGTTTCACCCGCTGCTTTCACCACCCGTCTTGAGTCTGTTAGCGCAAAGCTCATTCAAGCGAGACAGAAAAAACTCGGTGAAGTGCAGCTGGATCATTCCGCCCACGCAGGGGCGACGTTTCGCATGGTGTCAGCCTATGCGAGTGCCTTTGCCGCCACGGGCGATGTGGGTTTGCGGGAAAAGGCCGTTACTCTTTTGCAAAAAGCCCGGCAAGCATTTGGCCAAGGTCCCAAGCTCAGAACTTTTGCGACTGAGGCTCCTGCCGCGATCAATGAAGGCAGGGCTTTTCTTTATGGGCTTGCCCTGCAAGCCACACTCGACGTAGCCGCCATTACCAGTGATAACTCATGGCTGGTTTGGTCCGAGGATCTTGCAACTACCGCCGCAGAACTTTTTACCGATGCGGATTTTTTGAAAGAGTGTCCGGATTCTGCCAAAATCCTGGATTTGCCTGTCACGGATCTGGTCATGCTGTTTGATGACTCCACTGCAGGGATGATCTCCATGGCCGAGTGCCGTCTTGCCGAGCAACAGAGGCCATTGGTTTCCACGTTCAGCCAGCTCGCCACGCCGCTTCCCACCTATGCCACGGAACGGCCCATCCTTCACACGGATCTCCTGCAAGCCACCCTCGCGCGGCATTTTAAAGTCACCATCATCGCGGGTAAGGACCTTGGTCCCGAGCTCAAGCTCGCTACCCAGCGGCTGCCGCTTCGCATGGTCCAGCGCCGCCCGCTCACAGATTTGGATGAAGTTCCTGCGGGGGCCGTGAAAGTAATTTTCTCCAACGAAAATTCCCGACTCGCCACCACCCTCGGGGAACTTGAGCAAGCGGTCTTGCCTTTACCTTGATTCTGGGCAAACCTTCCCAAGCCTCTTAATATCTAACCCAATGAAAAGTATTCCATTATTTATCGCGCTGCTGATCGGGACCACCCCATTACCGATACTTGCAGACACATTCACCCTCAAGGACGGCTCCGTAATCGAAGGCTCGGTGGTAAGTGAAACGCCAGAATCCTATGTGATCGAGGTGCAGGTAACCAAAAGCATCAAGGACGAGCGCACGGTGGCCAAGGCAGACGTTGCCAAGATGGAGCGCGAGAAACTCGATCTCACCGCCTTTGCCTTAATTTCAGAACTCGTGCCAGCCCCTGATTTTGCCAGCCCTGCGGATTACGCAGAGAGAATCAGCGGTTTTACCAAATTCATCACGGCCTACCCCTCGAGTTCAAAGTTTTCCGAAGCAAAGATGACGCTCGAATCTTTCAAAGCCGAGGAAAAAGAAATCGCTGCGGGTGCCATCAAATACAATGGTCTCATCGTCCAGAAGGCAGACTATCTCGCGAACGCTTACGAGTTCGATGCCCGCGCCCTAGAAGCGAAGATCCGCTCAGCAATCGCAACAAACGAGGTGAGAACCGCCTTGATCAGCTTCGCCGAGCTGGACCGGGATTTCCCGTCCACCTCCTCACGCTCCGCCATGGTTCCTGTGATCTCCAAAGTGGTCGGTGTCTATCTCGCCGAAACCAGAGAACTTCTCGGCTCACTCGATGCAAGAATCAAGGAACGCCAAATCGGCCTGGATCGCATGGCCCTTGCAGATCGCAAAGACACCGAGGGTGCCATCAAGGAAGAAGCAACTTTGATCGAAAAACGTTATGTATCTGAAAAAGCCTTGCTCCAGCCATGGCCTACCATCACTCCGTTTCACAAAGCCTCCATGACGGATACGATTCAGTTTGGTCAAAAGGAATTGGCCCGTCTCGCCGCGCTCCCCGCCACCCCGGCTGCCGATGGAGCCAAGGCGTATCGCGATGTGTATTCCGCAGTCAATTCGGGCAATGATGCCGCTGCCAAAGCCACCGCCGTTGCCGCCGCCCTCACCGCTGCAAAGGCCGCAGGTGTGCCAGACCGCCACCTCGCTCCTTTGGAAGCCAGTGCCAATTCAAAGCCATAGCACACACTAGCGGAAAATTCGCGATCCCTTCATGTCCTCACCCCGCACCTCCACCCGCAGTCGCAAGACTGCGGAAACCTCCATCGAACTTTCCATCGATCTCGATGGCTCGGGAGTTTCCAGCATCGATACCGGCATCCCGTTTTTCGATCACATGCTGACGCTTTTTTCCAAGCATGGCTTGTTCGACCTCAACGTCAAAACCGTGGGAGATCTTCAGGTGGATGCCCACCACACCATTGAAGATACGGGAATCGTCATCGGTGAATGTCTGCGTGAAGCACTCGGCACCAAGGAAGGCATCCGCCGCTACGGCTGCGCCTATCTGCCGATGGATGAAACCCTGGCCCGAGTCGTCGTGGATCTCAGCAACCGCCCGCACTTGGAATTCCGTGCGCCCGCCGGCACCCCATCCGCGCCTAACATGCCCTTCACCCTCGTTGAGGAATTCTGCCGCGCCCTCGCCTCGAATCTGCGTGCGAATATCCACATCGAGCTGTTGTATGGACGCGATGGCCATCACATTGCCGAGGCGATCTTCAAAGGTCTGGCCCGCGCCTTACGGGAAGCTTGCGAGCATGACTCCCGCGTCAAAGGCATCCCAAGCACCAAAGACGCATTGTGAAAATCGGGATCATCGACTACGGCGGCGGCAATCTCCGCAGCGTGGCAAACGCCCTGCGCTCCCTCGGCCACGAGCCACTGATCATCGCCAGCCCCGATCAGGCCGGCGTTGCCACGCACCTGATCCTGCCAGGCCAAGGTGCTTTTGGCGATTGCATGGAACGGCTGGAAAATCGCGGTCTCGCTGGATTTCTCAAGGACTGGGTCCACGCTGATCGCCCTTACTTCGGGATCTGTGTGGGCTATCAGATTTTATTCGAGGCCAGTGAAGAAGCGCCTGGCGCGCAAGGCTTGGCCATCCTCCGCGGCGTGGTCCGCCGGTTCGCAGCCGAACCCGGATTGAAAATCCCCCACATGGGCTGGAATTCCGCTCTCTCGCAAAAGCCGGCCTCGCCCGTCTGGCACCACCTCGGGAGCATGCCGTTTTTCTACTACGTGCATTCCTATTTTCCCGCGCCTTTGGATTCGGATGCGATCGTCGCCACCACCACCTATGGCACCCAATCCTTCGCCGCTGCCGTGGAACAGGGAAACCTTTTCGCCTGCCAATTCCACCCCGAGAAAAGTCAGGAAACAGGCCTCAAACTGATTCGTAATTTCATCGCAGCTTGATGTTTCCTTGAGTCCCAATGTCGCCGTGAAAATCTACAAAGGAAACATGACCAGCGGTGGCCTGCCTGAGAGCGAAATCGCCGCCAGTCTCAGCCTGCCAGAGCACCCCTCCTTGATCGGAACCTTGGGGAAAATCCACAATCACCCGGGTGGCGGTGACTGGATGAGCGGTCTGCATCGTGCAACTCACCATGAATAAAGACACGCCAGAGTTTGCATCACAACTTGCCGCACGATAGGACCGTAGCGCAAAACTTGGAAAAATACTTCGTTGGTCTGCCACCCTTCGCCATGCCGGCACAATATCATTGAGCCTTGGACAATAGAAGCTGAAGCCCACCCGGAAGCCAATCAGTTTCAATCGAAAAGTTCATGCGCATTGGAATCTTTCCTACTCGATTTTCCCCACGAGCCGATTCTTTCCTGCAACAGGTCGCCTTAAAACCCGAATTTTCCTGCATTCAGGAAGGTTTTCATATTTTCAAAAAGGGCAAAAGACCCCTAAAAACCTGATTTTCAGGGACTTAGAGTGGAGCCGGCTATCAGAGTCGAACTGATGACCTACTGATTACAAATCAGTTGCTCTACCACTGAGCTAAGCCGGCCGGGAACTTGCGTTCGGGGCGGAGTATCCTGATTCGAGGCCAATCGGAAAGCGCAAAGTTGGGGATTGCTTAAAATTAGAAGACCCATTTGAACTAACGCTGTCTTGATTCGTAAGCCTTCATGCATTTTCAGGCCGCAAGGACAGCAACTGTGCGGTGATGCTGATGGCGATTTCGGCAGGATCATTGCTGCCGATGGCCAGGCCGAGAGGGCAGGTGATTTTTTCTAACAAACTGGATTCGATCCCGTCTTCCTTGAGTTCCCTGAGGAGTAAGGCTCGTTTTGAGGCGCTGCCGATGGCACCGACGAAGGGCAGCGTTTGGAAACGTGTTAGAGCATCCCGCAAGACCGGCCGATCCGTGGAATGCCCTTGAGTGATGGCGAGGACGAAAGAGCGGCCGTTGAGCTGAGCCACGCCGTCTTCAAAATGCGCGACGTGATGGAGCATGACATTTTCAAGCGGTGGGAATTTTGCGAGCCATGACGGACGGGTATCGAAGACATCGATGCGGCAGGACATGGTGGCAAGTACCGGAACCAGCGCTTGGCTCACATGGCCAGCGCCGAAGATGGCGAGATGCCAAGGTGGCTGGGCGGTGATTTCTTCGAAGAGAAGGCCCATTTCGCCGCCGCAGGTCATGCCAACATCGTGCTGGAGATTCCAAAGTTGTAAACCACCTGTCCCGTTTCCTCGCAGAATCTCCAGGGCATGGTTGATGGCTTTAGCCTCGATTTTCCCGCCGCCGAGGTTTCCCGTCGTGAGTCCTTCTGCGGTGACGATGGCTTTGGCTCCCACTTCTCCCGGCACACTGCCGCGTGCTGATGCCGTGGTGATCACCACGGCATCCGTTCCCTGGCGTTGAAGTAACACGATTTTTTCCCAAACATTCATCAGTATTGAAATACG
>JBBRIB010000021.1:0-15268 GCA_038221745.1 Verrucomicrobiales bacterium | reverse complement strand
TTCTGATGGACAAGAAGACTCGAACGGCAACGGCCGCGTGGACTTGCGTTCCATCGCGTCAGTAGGTGCCTTACCTGTCGAATTCGATCTAAGCGCCCCGGCAAATGCGGGCTACCTCATTGGTTCGAACCAACCCAATACAAAATCTCGTGCCATTGATCGCGCTGCACTTGCCGCCGCATTCCCATCAAATGCCTACCCGCGCATCATCTGGTCAGAAACCGATCCGCTCAATCCGGATACGGATGGTGATGGCCTGCCAGATGGCTGGGAAGTCACGAACGGCCTTGATGCTCTTGTAAATGCGACGATCAATCTCCGCACTGGTGAGGCAGGAAATATCAACCAAGCCGCAACAGGCGATCCTGACATGGACGGCTTTTCAAACCTCCAAGAACTCCAAAATGGCACTAAGCCACTGGTGTTTGACAGTAACACACCACCACCCGCGAACTCCATCGTCATCGGCCCCGGCACAACTGTCACTCAAGGCCAGGCCGTCAATGAAAACGCCTTCACGGATTGGACAAGAAATGACATTGTCTCCTTCGACGAGTTCCAAGGGGAAGGCTCCAACAATGAAGGCGGCGATGTTTACCGCGCTTATGATGGCTTCGACACTTCGCGGGACATCGTTGCCTTCTACGCCCGCGATGGCGGAGCCGATGGCAACTATTACTTCCGGGTGGATTTGCAAGATCTAAGAGCTCAAGCCGAGCAGGGAAATTTAGATATCTATGTGGCTGTGGACATCGGAAACCCAAACAGTGGTGAAGCAGCCCTCCCGGATGATGTGGATATTCTCACATCAATGAAATGGGAATTGGTGGTTGCGTGTTATGAATCCAACAAAGGACGGGTTTACATCGATACCAATGCGACAATCAACTCCACCACCGCAAACGAAGCACTCAACGGCCCGAATGGCGTCGTGCTTCGGGACCAGAATGCGCCTAACGGATTCGGCCAGGCCTATTTCAATCATGAACTTGATGCCGCTGAGTTTTCAATTAGCCGCCAAGCTCTTCTGGATGCTGGCTGGAATGGAATCAGTAAGCTCAACTATCAGGTTTTCACCACTCGTGATGGGACGAACAACACCGGCCCCAATGGCCCGGGCCTCGGAGATATCGGCGGACGCAATGACCTTCGGGATACGATCAATGATGATTGGCTTTCCGAAGACTACTGGAGTGCGCAGCCCAACATCGCAACCAATGGCCGAATGAATGGATGGATCAGCGCTGATCAAAACGGCCTCTACCCGGATCAACGCAAATCTGCAAAGATGATGCTTCTCTCTCACGGCCATCAACCCGTTCTTCCGGGTGCGGAGACCCAAAAACTCATCAACAGCGGCTTTGCCACAGGTTACCACCGCGAGGTGGATGCCCACCAGGCTTTCACACAACCGCTTTCACTGCATCTCACCCCCACCCTTGCCAGCGCCATCCAATGGGCTTCGGTTGATCCTGCGGCAAACAAGCCCTGGCGTGACGGGCCGGCATTCAACCAGCGCCTTGCTTCAAGAATGCAGGCGGGAAACATCGAATTGCTTGGAACCACTTTCAGTGACCACATGGTAGGCTATTTCTCAAATTCCTATAACAACGATAACAAACAACTCGCCGAGGATATCCTGTTTAAGATCTATCAGAAATCACCCTCCTCACAAGTTTTCTGGAACCCTGAGCGCGTCGCCGATTCAGGTGTCTTCCAGCGTATTGCAGCGATGGGCTACAGCCATACGTTCATCGATCAGATGCGCCATCTATTCAAATGGCAAGGTCGTGACACCGCACTGTCCGACGATGGCTACCGCCTCAACCGTTATCATGGAGTAACTTGCTTTGTGATCAATGACCAAGCCGGAACCTACCGCCATCAGAATCTCGACAATGGCTTCCCCGGGCCTTGGCGAAACCTCTTTCACCGCAAATCCCGCAGCGGCACCCAAGATCAGGTGATCATCGTTCAAAATTGGTGGGAAGAATCCACTGTCTCCGCGAATGCTGCGGCCTATGATCGGAATCTGCGCTGGGCCGCCAACAAGCCATGGATTCAAATCGTAACTCCACAACAAATTACAAACAATCAAATCGACATCAATCGTGACAACGTCGGCGATGCATGGGGAGTCATTGACCGCGGCACTCCAATCCTGGCAAATGTTTCGCAAGACTGGGTCGATCACGCGACCCAAGAGAACTACCAGAACTGGTATAATGGCCAAGCTGGGCGCGAAGAAGGTCTATTGAACAAGGTTTTTGAAATTCGTCCCGGGGTTCCCTTGCCCGCCTCCCGGAACTTCGGTAATCAAAGTTTAAGCGATGGTAAAACCGCTAGCCTATCATGGGACTCCGTGGCGGCTCTTACAGGGAACTCCGGCACCGGCTCCCCGCGCTTGCTTGCGAGGGCCACTGCTCACACCGCCAGTCTGCTTACCGCATTTCACAACCAGCAAAACAACGATCTTACCAAGTACAGCACGGGGGCCTACACCAGTCCTGATACTGATAGCAACACACTCGCTCCAATCTCCAAACTCAGCCAATCCCAAATGCGCTTCGCCTCGATCTATGCAGCCGTCCAAGCATGGGCCAGCAATCCACCTGCCACCGCGCAGGCAGAGGCACAGGACATCGATCTGGATGGGGAAAATGAGTTTGTGTTGAGAAATGATCGGGTTTTCGCAGTCTTTGAAGCGCTCGGTGGCCGGATGACTGCCTCATGGGCGCGAGACCCTATCAACGGCTTGGTCTATCAGCTCTCAGGCAATTTCCTCTCTTACAACGACCGCGAGACCGAGGAGGAAGGCGTAGCCAATCAAGATGCCTCCGGCGGCACAGGAGCACGCCGCACTTCTGGCTTCAAGGATTGGTTCGCCGTCGGGCCGGGTATGGGTTATGTCAACTCCCTCTACTCGGTAACTGCCTCTGGTGCGAATGGGTGGACCTTTACTTCACCCGATTCAAAAATAGCCAAAACCATCACTTTGGCGAATCTATCCACCCGCTTGCGTGCGAGCTATGCTCTTGGAGGCGATGCAACCTCTCTGTTTGTCCGCTTCGGCCTTTCACCGCATCTGGAAGATCTTCTTGTGAACGGCCAAACCAATCTTCAATCCCCACCCGTTTCAGGAGGCTTGAAAACCGTTTCTAACATCAGCACCTATCACCGAGTTACCACGGGTCTGCGCTTTTCGGGATCTGGATTGTCCGGCGCTGTCATCAATGCGATAGCAATCGATGATGCACCTTCTGCGATACCGCCTTTTGTGTCCGATGCCGTTAACATGCGCAACCAAGCCCTCACCGAACAGGTCGAAGTCCAAGGCACCGGCACCGCCTTCACCTTCGATCTCGAACTCATGACAGAAGTCTCAGATGCCGATCGCGATGGACTCCCCGATGACTGGGAAGCTCTCAATGGCCTCAGCCCTAATGACAATGGTACATTTCAAATCAACAACGGCCCTAACGGAGATCCTGACATGGACGGATTGTCCAACCGCATCGAGTGGCTGGTGGGCCTCAATCCGCAACTCGTCGATAACTCCGCCTATCCGAAACTCAAAGCGGTGAGACAACCTGATGGGTCCGTCCGCTTGGAATTCCCTACACTTCCAAACCGTAACTATCGCATTTGGCAGGGTGACAATCTACGGGACTGGACACCTGTCATGCCGGATACCGACACTCGGCACCTCCCGGCCAATCCTGCCTTCGAACGATTCGATGCTGCGCCTGCCGCAAATCAGATCAAACGCTTCTATCGACTTGAAATCGCACCTCCCCTTATTAACTGAACCAATTTCATGAAAAAACCGTTCCAACTGCTCGTTTCATTAATGCTATTCCTGACGGCTTCGGCCTTCGCCGCACCCGGGAACGTCTGGCATCTTCCAGCATCAAACGAAAGCCAGATCGCAACGACCATGCGTGCACCGGTTTACGAAGCGAAAGACAATAATCTGATCGTCTATCAAGGCTTCTTCAAAAACGGCGGTGCGGGAGGGGATCAAAACGGTGGTGCTTTGTTCTATCGGACGATTCCCCGTGGTGGAGTGGCGGGTGCCTGGGCTTCGGTAAGCCTTGGATTCCATGCAAATGTCGGAGCGAACCAGTATTGGAAGGCGACATTACCGTCGATTCCAATCGCCGCAACAGATGTGATTCAATATTATATCCGCGTCACCTTCACTGGACTAAGCCCCGAAACGACCTTCCTCCATGGCAGCGACAGCAACTCACAGGCCACCACGCTTGAGGCGACGGCGCAAGCCGCGCCCTTCTCCATCCGAAACCGCCCCGGCTGGATCTTTCATGCCAACAACCGCACCATTGCAGGAAACGATATTCAAGTTCGCACGAAGACCGGATATATTGGCCCGGACAATTCCCTTGCCTCCCGTTGGGCGACGGCGGGTGCCGTTTACTATACCATTGATGGCTCTACGCCAGGAGGTGTGCTTGGAGTCTCTTCAGGCACCAGCAGCGCGGCGGCGATGATATACGATGGTAGCGAAAATGATAATAGTGGAAACGGAAATGCAGCCGTCTGGCGTGGCACGATGCCCGGTGTCCTCACTGGATTGGCACTCGGCTCTCAAGTGAAATATAGGATCGGTCTTTGGAATTCTGAGACCAATGATGAGAAATTCGCAGACCATATCGCGGGGACGGACAATTCGGTGTTTGTTTATCAAAACGGGCAGATTGGCCAGCCAACGCTCACCGTGAATTCCCTAAGTGCCAACTACACCACCACCAAGTTGTTCGTAGATGAAATCATGGGGGATTCCTTCCCTCTTAATATTATCTTCCAGCCGGGCGAAGCGAACGTGACTGACGCTGAGATTTATTCCAACGTCAATCGCCGGGACAGGGCTGACCAGGACGCAAATAGTGATGGATACCCGGATGGGATCACCGGGCCGGATGGAAATTCAATCGTCGCGGGAAGCGATTCAAACTACTACAAGGCCTACGTAATGAATGTCAGCAGCCCTGGTGTCTATAATCTCACTCTTCCTGCCGAGAAGACAGGAGCTTACCGGCTCACTGCTCGCTGGAAAGTCACTGGAGATCCCAACTGGCGTTGGTACTCGAATGGCCCGGCAAACCGCCGTGATCATGCCATCACCATTTCCCCAAAAGATGCGCGGGACATCAATCTTTACGAAATCAATGTGCTGAACATCGAAGCCACGGATGATACTTTTGCGAATCGGTCGACGATCGAGGATATGCACAATGCCGCTGGAGCGCCTCACAATGGAAACAACCGCTGGGACTTGGATTATCTCAAAGCCCTTGGGGCCAATTGGCTCTGGTTCCAACCGATCCACCCTCCCGCCCGCGATGGGCGCGAGCCATTCGGCGGCTGGGGCAGTGGCACTCCTCCTTACGAACCCGGAAGCCCCTATGCGGTGAAAAACTTTTTTGAAGTCAGCCCGATATTCTCAAAGGACTTCGCGGGGAATCCATTCAACAACGCGGATCTGCTCAGCCAGGGCAATCGGGATACCGCGATGACGGCTTGGCAGAATTTCGTCGATGCGGCTGACAACAAGAAGGTGGGAATTATGCTGGACGCACCTTTCAACCACACCGGTTTCGATGTGGAGCTCGCCCAGGCTGGAGTGGACCTACTCCAACCCGACGGACAGGCATGGAGTAAGACGGACGAGATCCGCAACCGTGAAGCAAGGGTTTTCTCCGCAGCGGGCAACTATGGAAACCGTGCATCGAGTGCCGCGACGATCGCCGCGGGCCCGGATCGTTTCGATTTCGGAAAATGGAATGATGTGAAGGATGTTTTCTTCGGTCGTTACGATTCGTTGGTGGAAACTGATTCCGAGCCTGAGCGTTCAAGCTACACCAGCGAAGGTGATTGGTTTGATTCGACGGATAGTGACTGGACCAACAATGACTTTGTGCAAGGTGGACAAAACCGCAACGTCACCCGCCAGATTTGGCAATACTTCGCACGCTATGGAACTTACTGGTTGGAGAAAACACGGGCGGTCGGACAAAATCGAAACAGCTCCACCGAGCCCGGTCTGACGACGGCCCAGCGCTATGATTGGGATGGCCGCGGCATCGATGGTCTGCGCTGTGATTTCGGCCAAGGGCTTCCGCCGCTGGCATGGGAATACATGATCAACTCAGCCCGCAGCAAGAAATGGAACTTTGTGATGATGAGTGAATCACTGGATGGAGGCGCGGTGACCTATCGTTCGAACCGCCACTTCGACATTCTCAACGAGAACATTGTCTTCCCTCTTGCCACTGCCACGACCAACAGTGCCTATCGGAACATTTTCGAATCACGGCGCAGTGCCTATGGTCAGGGGCTTGTCCTCATCAACAATGTTTCACATGACGAAAAAAACTACAGCGATCCTTGGGAAGCACTGATTCGTTATAGTGTGGCCGGAACGATGGACGGGGTGCCGATGGTTTTCCCGGGACAAGAACTCGGAATTTCAGAAACCTTTGGTTACAACCATTACGAATTGAACTTCGGAAAGCAGATTCCCCACTTCAAGCGCTTCAACTCGATGCAGCCGATTTGGAATGATACCAACTTTGGGAACGATCAATTGTTCCCGGTTTATGCAGGCATGGGAGCGGCAAGAAATTTCAGCCCTTCATTGCGCTCTTCCAACCGCTGGTTTCTTGATGGCGATGGCTTTAACAACAAGATCCACGCAGTGGCAAAGTATGAGACTGCGAATGCCTCTCCCGCCTTCAGCGATGTGGTGATTGCGTTTTCAAGCCTGGATCGGAACGCGAACCAGCAGGATCAGTTCAAGATTCCCGGCGGACTTGCTCCATTGTTAGGGATCAAGGACGGACGCACTTACAATGTGCGCAATATCGCCGCGTATCTGAATCCATCCATCGGCATGATCAATCGCCGAGATGTATGGAAATGGCCCGGCGCAGGATATACTGGTGCGCAATTGAAGGGTTCCGGGTTTTTAACAATCCTCAATCGGGTTCCAACGCTTACCACAGTCGCCGGAACTCCTGAGACCATCAATACTCCGGCGTGGAACCAACGCCCCTTCGAGGCACAATATCTGAAGGTGTTTGATGTGACCCCTCCCCCATCGCCTTTGCCAAATACGAACTACTATGCGCTTGGGACGAGTGGCACGTTCAGTTGGAGCCCGAACGGTGGTTTGGACGATAATGTGATCTCCTACACCGTCGAAGTCCGAGATGGGGGCAATCAATTGATCTCGAATGGGAGCGTGACGAATGGCTCCAATCAGTTCACCTTCACGGGCGTGGAAGGAGGCGTCTATTACGCCACCGTCACCGCAGTGAGTTCGGCAGGCATTTCCTCGACGGCACCTGGTTCTTCGGATGGCGGAAACCCGAATCCGGCTTCCACCACCACTCCGGTGAAACTGTTGGCGCTTCTGGGCGATGATGACGGGGACGGCCAATCAAACGCTGCGGAAGATGTGTCCGGCACGAACCCGCTCACGGGCAGTTCTGTTTTGAAAATCACCTCCATCCAGCTTATCACCGCCGATGTGAATGTCACGGTGGCGACGGTGGCAGGAAAGAAATATCAATTGGAAACAAGTCTCACGCTCGTCGGCGGCTCTTGGTCTCCGTTGGGAAGCGTGGTCACCGCCATAGGGCCATCCACCGTTTTCCCCCATACCAATGGCGCGGGCGATGGGAAAAGGTTTTATCGGGCCAGAGTGGTGCCCTAGAGATCGGGTTTTCGGGGTAAATCAAGGGCCGCCGGGGATTATGAATGCTCGGGGCTTGCCCTGCGTGATTTCCCGGCCATGCTTCGCGCCGTTGTGAGTTCTATTCCTGTCGAGCCATCCTTGGAAATCTTCGCGCAGTTGGCGCAGCGCGGGAACGTCGTGCCCGTCTATACCCAGCTCGCCGCTGATTTCGAGACCCCTTTGTCCGCTTACCTCAAGCTGCGGGACGATCGCCATTCTTTCCTTTTGGAAAGTGCCGAAAGTTCGGAAAAAGGCGGGCGGTGGTCAATTGTGGGCAGCGGTCCCAAATTGATTTTCGAGGCTCGGGGTAAGGAAATCACCATCCGCGAGGGTGCCAAGGTGCGGACTTTCACCGCCGCCGTTGATGTTTTGGCCGCCCTGGAAAGTGAAATGGCAAATTTCCGCCCCGTCACGCATGGCGCACTTCCCCGGTTTTCCGGAGGGATGGTGGGTTACCTTTCCTACGATGCGGTCCGGCAGTTCGAGCCGACCTTGGGGCCACCGCCGCCCGATGTATTGGGAATACCGGATGCGATATTTCTGTTAGCGGACACCTTATTGGTTTTCGACCACCGCTTGCGACGTTTGCAAGTGATCGCAAACGCTTTCATCGATGAGTTTGCATCGCCCGATGAGGCCTATGCCGCCGCTCGTGGCCGGATCGCAGCGATTGTGGAAATCTTGAACCGGCCCTTCCATGTGCCGGCGCTCAACGGGCTGCTGAAGGTTGAGCCAGTGCAAGCCAGAAGCAACACCACCCAAGCCGAGTATGAGGCAATGGTTCTAGCAGGAAAGGATTTCATCGCCGCAGGAGACATATTCCAGTTTGTCCCTAGCCAGCGCTTTGAAACAGATTTTGATCAAGCTCCGGTGGACCTTTATCGGGCGTTGCGCCTCGTCAATCCATCACCCTATATGTTTATTCTAGAGTTAGGGGATTTCTCACTCGTCGGCAGCTCACCGGAGGTGCACGTCCGTTCCATCAACGGGCGCATCGATATCCGCCCGATCGCAGGGACACGACCGCGCGGAAAATCGCCGGAGGATGATGATGCCCTGGCGGCGGACCTGATGGCCGATCCGAAGGAACGGGCCGAGCACTTGATGTTGGTCGATCTTGCGCGCAATGACGTGGGCCGGATTTCCAAGCATGGCAAGGTGAGCGTGGACGATTTCATGATCGTGGAGCGCTACAGCCATGTGATGCACATTGTTTCCAATGTGTCAGGCGAGCTTGATCCCTCACATAGTGCTTATGATGTGCTGCGGGCGACTTTTCCTGCAGGCACGGTGAGCGGCGCACCGAAGATTCGCGCCATGCAAATCATCAATTCATTGGAGAAGAATAAACGCTGCGCCTATGCTGGGGCGGTGGGCTACTTTGGTTTCGATGGCTCACATGATTCTTGTATCACTCTGCGGACTTGTTTGCTCAAAAATGGCAAAGCCTATGTGCAATCCGGTGCTGGCGTCGTCGCCGACTCGGACCCCACCTGCGAATACGTGGAGACGGTCAACAAAGCCAAAGCCTTGCTCAGCGCCATCGCTTTGGCGAGGACTCTGGGTGGGGAAGAACAAAGTTAAAAGTTATGGGTATTTAGACGAAGCAATATATGCGGATGGGATGAGGAAATTCTCCTATAGCGTTTAACAAATCACGAATAACCAAATGTTACTCATTCTCGATAACTACGATTCTTTTACTTACAACCTCGTGCAATACTTCGGTGAGCTCGGTGCTGAGATGAAAATCTTTCGCAATGATGCACTCACCGTGGAGGATGTGAAGGCCCTCAAACCCGAGCGGATCTGTATTTCTCCCGGGCCATGTACGCCGAATGAAGCCGGGATTTCATGTGAGCTGATCCAAGAACTTGGCGCTTCCATCCCTATCCTCGGGGTCTGCCTCGGCCATCAATCCATCGGCCAGGTTTATGGCGGCGATGTCGTGCGGGCGGACCGCCTGATGCATGGCAAGACCTCGCCCATCCATCATTCGGGCAAGAGTGTCTTCGCTGGAATGCCAAGTCCTTTCGAGGCGACTCGCTATCACTCCTTGATCGTAAAACGCGAAACCCTGCCGGATTGTCTGGAAATCACCGCTTGGACAGAGGAAGGGGAAATCATGGGGCTTCAACACAAGGTCCATCCCGTGCACGGAGTGCAATTCCATCCCGAGTCCATTCTCACACAGGACGGAAAAAAAATGTTAGAGAATTTCCTCAAACTCTGAAGGACTCAGAACCGTGCGCTTCTCTTGCGAATCGCAAACACCCAGGCGGGAGGCAGGTTACGCATCGAGAAGCTCGTGCAAACGCTTTGCAGGTCGAGCACCTTCATCACTTTGTGCGGAACCGGGCATAGAGGGCGGTAAGTGAACTGATAAATCGCCCCATTTTCACTCAATTGAGAAAACGCCGCTTCTAAAACGCGCTGAATCATCCCGTGAGGCATCGAGAGCAGGGGCAACCCGCTGACAATCGCGCCAACCCTCTTCTCACCATAAAGCTCGAGGCTATCAAGCTTGGTGGCACAAGCCGAGACGACCCGCACATCGGGAAAACGGGCGCACAGCAATTTCGCCAACTTGGGATCATATTCTAAAAGCGTGAGGTCTTCAGCCGCCACGCCTTTTGCCAAAAGCGCGCGAGTGAAAACCCCCGTGCCAGGTCCTAACTCAAGAACCGAGCCCGTCGCTCCATTGATTTCCGACGTGATCGCACGAGCCAGCACGGCCCCGGATGGAGCCAAGGCACCCACTTTAAGCGGGGATCTAAGCCATGCTTTTGCGAAAGTGGTAAACTCGCAGATAGGCGTGGATTCGGTTCTCATGAAGATCTTGAGCGGCTTTGCGGCGGTGTGCGGTGGCTTGGTCGATTGATTCCAATCTTCTACGCGAATTATTTAGAGATGTAAAATAGATGCTTGCCAAGAAAGTAATTAGAATTGGCCGTTAATTGACCTCGATACCCGCTTTTCCTTTTTGGAAATCTGTGTTTTATTGGTTTTATTTGGTATTTGATTTGACTCGGCGGGAAAACCAGCCAACTTTCCCGCCGATGTCCACACAATCCCACCCTCCCGATCCGATCGCTTCGATGCTGAGCCTTTCTCATCAACTTGGTCGCGAAGATCGGAAACTCGCCATTCTTGGCGAGGGTAACACATCTGCATGCCTCTCTGATTCCACTTTCGTAGTCAAGGCCAGTGGCTCGAATCTCGCAACCCTCTCCTTAGAAAGTGTCAGCGAATGCCGCTTTGCCGATCTTGCGGAGTTACTCAATCAAACATCCATGGGCGATGCTGCCATTGATGAGGCCTTGCTCGATGCGCGCGTCGATCCGAATGCCAGGAAACCCTCCGTCGAGGCCGTTTTCCATGCCTATCTCCTCACCTTGCCGGGCGTAAACTTTGTGGGCCACACCCATCCCATCACGGTGAACCAATTGCTCTGTTCCAAATTCGCCCGCACCTTCGCCCTCCGCCGCACCTTTCCGGATGAGATTGTTTGCTGCGGTGTGGAAAGCGTCTTCGTCCCCTATACCGATCCGGGTTTGAAACTCGCACAAGCCATCCGCGTGGAAGTCATTGCCTACATCGAGCGCCTTTCCCGCCCACCTCGGGTAATTTTGTTAGAAAACCATGGCCTCATCGCACTCGGTGCCACTCCAGAAGCCGTTCTCGCCGCCACCCTGATGGCTGCCAAGGCGGCTGAAATCTTTGTCGGGGCAGCTGCCATCGGTGGTGAACCTCGTTTCCTAACACACGATGAAGTCGCACGCATCGCCGGCCGGCCGGACGAACATTATCGCCAAAGAGCCCTTGGTCTGTGAATCTTGAAAATCTAATCTAATACAATATGTCGAACTACCAACACGTCAATCACCTCTGGGAGGATTCCACCGCGGCAACACTCGATCCTGTCGGACGCCTGATCTATCGCTCCAATCTTCTAGGCAGCGACCAACGCATCACCAATACCGGCGGAGGCAACACTTCTTCCAAAATCATGGAAGCTGACCCCCTTTCCACCGGGCAAGTGGAAGTCTTATGGGTCAAAGGCTCCGGCGGTGATCTGCGCACCAGCACCCGCGAGAACTTCTCATCGCTCTATCAGGAAAAATTACTCGATCTTCAGAAAATCTACGCTGCCCGTCCTGACAACGGACTGAAATCCCAAGCGGAAGATGACATGGTGAACATGTTTTCCCACACCACCTTCAATCTCAATCCACGCGCATCCTCCATCGATACCACACTCCACAGTTTCCTTCCTGGCAAACACGTGGATCACATGCACCCCAACGCCATCATCGCCATCGCCGCATCGGCAAATCGTGAGAAACTCACTCAAGAGATCTTCGGCGGGGAAATGGCTTACGTGCCCTGGATGCGTCCCGGCTTCGAACTTGGACTTGCCATGCAGCAGATCGCCCGGGACCAGCCATCCATCAAGGCCATCATGATGGGCCAACATGGATTCATCTCATGGGATGATGACGAAAAAGTTTGTTATAACCACACCCTTGATTTCATCGAGACCGCCGCTGCCTACATCGAGAAAAAGTATATTGCCAAAGGCGGCGATGCCACCGTCTTCGGAGGGCAGAAATATGTCTCCCTTGAGTCTGAACAACGCAATGCCGCTTTTGCAGCGATCCTACCATGGCTGCGGGGCCGCGTCTCCAAGGAAAAACGCTTCGTCGGGACCATCCAGGATGATGAGAAAATCCTTCGGTTCGTGAATTCCAAGGATGCGGCCCGCCTCGCCGAACTCGGCACCTCCTGCCCGGATCACTTCCTCCGCACCAAGATCAAACCGCTCTACGTCGCATGGAATCCACAATCCGAAGACATTGCCGCGCTCCAGGTCAGGCTCGACACCGGCCTCGAAGCCTACCGCGAAGACTATGCGGAATACTATGCCATGTGCAAACATGAAAACTCACCCGCACAGCGCGATCCAAACCCCACCGTGGTTCTCATTCCCGGCCTCGGCATGATCGCCTGGGGTAAGGATAAATCCGAGAGCCGCGTCACAGCGGAATTCTATAACTGCGCGGTGGAGGTGATGCGCGGTGCGGAAGCCATCGATTCCTATGTTTCGCTGCCCCAACAGGAAGCCTTCGACATCGAATACTGGTTGTTGGAAGAAGCGAAACTCAAGCGCATGCCTGCGGAAAAGGAACTCGCCCGCCAAGTCATCATCGTCATTGGTGCTGGCTCCGGCATCGGTAAGGAAACCGCACACCGCATCGTCAAGGAAGGTGCCCACATTGTTTGCGTGGATTTGAATGAAGCCGCAGCGAACGCGACTGCCAGGGAAATCACTGACAAATACGGTAGCGGCATCGGCGTCGCGGGCACCGGCCTATCGAACTGCGGCCCGGCCATCGGACTTGCCGCAAATATCACGGATCGCGCCAGCATCCGTGTGATGTTGGATCAAGTCGCCCTCGCTTATGGCGGCTTTGACTCGATCGCCGTCACCGCCGGAATCTTTGTGCCAAGCGATACCTCCGGCCACATCCCGGATGATAAATGGGCGCTCACCTTCAACATCAATGTCACCGGCAGCTATCTGGTGGCAGACGAAGCCTTCAAGACTTGGAAGGAACAAGGGCTGAAAGGAAACCTGGTTCTCACCACCAGCGCCAACGCCGCTGTGGCCAAAAAAGGCTCGCTCGCCTATGACACTTCAAAAGCAGCGGCCAATCACCTTGTGCGGGAACTCGCCATCGAGCTTGCGCCGCTCATCCGCGTGAATGGTGTGGCTCCGGCCACCGTCGTGCAAGGCTCCGCCATGTTTCCACGGGAGCGCGTCATCGGCTCACTCGCCAAATACAACATCGCTTACACAGAAGATGAGGAAACAGAATCTCTGGTCACGAAGCTGGCGCAGTTCTATGCAGACCGCACCTTGACCAAAGCTCCAATCACTCCCGCGGATCAAGCGGAAGCCTACTTCCTCCTGGTAACGCAACGCCTGAGCAAGACCACCGGCCAAGTCATCACCGTGGACGGCGGCCTGCACGAAGCATTCCTCCGCTAAGCCTCCCCCGTCAAAACCATCGAGGGCCGGATGAAATCAATCATCCTGCCCTCATATTTTAATCCCAAGATTCACCAACAGCGACTAGCGGCAATAGCTTCCTTGAATCGTTACCCGCCTGTTTGAGTAGCCCCCACCATAGTTGTAGCCTCTCTGATAGCGCGGCTGCTGGCGAGGTGCGTAGTACTGGCGCACCACAGGTCGATAGGACGAACGCACCGTCCGGTAGCCGAACACGGGATCCCCGCATTCATCGTAGCCGATGAGATAACGCTCGGTATAGATTGGGGTGCCACAGGATTGATAGCTGCTGATGTAAACGTTCTTCTTTTGGTGGCGCGCATCAGCCTGGGTGGTTAGGCCCAAGAAGGTAATGGCAGCTGCGGTCAGGAGTGTGATGATCGATTTCATGATTGGTTGTTTTGATTAACGCACGATTCGACGCAGGCCTTCGCGATTTATTCGAGAATAACACAAAGAATTTTCAGGTTCGAAATCGGTTAGTCGGTCTCGGCTTGCTAAACCTCTTTGACACCGGCCAAGATTTCCGGCAGACTCCGGCCATGCAGGCTATGGAGTTCGAACAATCCGTCGTTTCAATCTTGAAACGTGACAAGCGCTTTGATCCACACGCCTATTTTTTCCTCAAAGACGCCTTGGATTTCACCCTCAAGCGGATCGCGGAGTCGAACAATGGCCAGGCCCGCCACGTCAGCGGCCCGGAACTGTTGGCCGGATTCAGGGACTGCGCGCTCGAACAATTCGGCCCGATGGCGTCCACCTTGATGAGCGAGTGGAGTATTAGAAAATGCCAGGACGTGGGCGATATGGTCTTCCTCCTCATTGAGGAGCAGGTCTTCGGCAAACAAGAGTCCGATAAAAAAGAGGATTTCTCGGAAGTCTTCGATTTTGAGGCCTCTCTCATCACCCCCTTTCTCCCCGCGCGGTCTATCGCCGCTGGGCGCGAGACGAAGAAAAACAGGCGCTCATTGTTCTGAAGGCTGATTCCGGTGGCTGCCATTATACCCGGCACCCTGCGCCACTTCTAAGAAATCCACTCTAGCCTTGCACCCTCCCGGATTCCAATAAAACTCACGCCATGCAAACCGCTGCCTTCCTCAAAGACCTTTTCGATCTCTCCGGTAAAACCGCCGTCATCATTGGTGGCACCGGTGAACTCTGCGGTACCATGGCGGTCGGCCTCGCCCGCGCGGGTGCGGAAGTCGTCCTTGGCGGGCGCATCCCGGAAAAAGCCGAGAAACGCCTTGCGGAAATCGAATCCCATGGCGGCACCGGCTACTTCATCCCGGTGGATGTCACCTCCCGCGAGTCCCTTCACCACCTGCTCGATAAAGTCCTCGAGCGCTCTGGCCAGGTGGACATTCTCATCAACGGTGCCGGCACGAATTCGCCCACGCCTTTTCTTGAAATCCCCGAGGAGGAATACCAACGCATCC
>JBBRIB010000020.1:0-15563 GCA_038221745.1 Verrucomicrobiales bacterium | reverse complement strand
TGCCGTTATAGTGGATGGCCACCCAACGGCCTTTGCAAACCGAGATTCCATCACCGCGATAACTTTCCCAGAACCATGGAATGACTTCCGAAGCTTCCGGTTGGTGGACACCGCCTTTGGCTACATCATTATAAGGCAGGGCAACGTAAAAGGGATTGAGCGCAGGGATGAAATCTGCAGGGAGATAGCCGTTGCGGCGATCAGGATCGTCGTAGCCGCCGAAGTTTGCTTGCCAATTCTGATCCCACGCACTCATTACATTGGGCGTTGGATTGTTTTGGGTGGGTAGCTCACCCACCCAAAAGACTGTGGAGATCACGTTGCGCTTCCATGGCGAAGCACTCTGAAAAACTGCGGTCGGAGCCTCAAGCACCCGCCTCGCTACTTGCGGCACTCCGAAGGGATCGCTAAGCGATTGCAATGCATCACGGCGGTTTTCCAGCAACTGCTGATGAACTCCTGCCAACCGATCTTCCAGACGCGTCATCGCTCCCGCACCTGTGAGGGTGAGCAGCATGAATCCAGCGATGGAGAATCTCAATTTCATTTTTTGGATGGAAGAGTTGAAGCTCAGAAAGCCCTAACGATGTGGGGAGAGTAAAATTTTAATGTAACTTAACAAGAAAATAATAATTTATTTTGAACGGGAAATCATTTTTATTGTCGTGATGAGATTTCTATATTCCACAATAGAATATTCCCCTTTGAAAGCCCCGCTCACCCGATTCTCCGCCAAATTTCGGAAAAATTCGAAACCCTCGAACCGAAAAATGAGTCGGCTAAGCGACGGCGGCGGCACCGCATCGCTCATGAATTTTACAAACTCAGAGCATTAGCAGAAGGAAATTTTAAAACGTGATCGCGTAGGGCGCTTTAAGTATTGCCAAAGCGGCGATCAATTTCCTTGAGGCTCAATTCACTCAAGGTCGGGCGACCATCTGCGGCGCAGTAGGGTAACTGGCATTGGAACAATTCTTGCAGCAGCGGCGAAACTTCTGCCAATCGGGGTGTCATCAAGGTTGTCGCCCTTCTCGCCAGCACCTTTGCAAGCCGCTCAAAGGCAAATCGCGCGCCTGGGGCTGCCCCATGCAATAACTCATCCATCAACGCGCCAAGAAAGGAACGAGGGTCATCGATCACCAGGCAGGCGGGCAGACTGCGGATCTGCAGGGTGTTGCCACCGAATGCCTCAATCTCGATGCCAGCATCCTGCAGGGCCATTCTTTCACGCAGCGCCAAGTCGAAATCTCTGGGGTCCAGCTCCAGCAAAACCGGCACCAGGAGACCCTGCGTCTCAAGCCCGGTCTCGTGTTGTGCGAGTAGTTTCTCGTAAAGTATGCGCTCTTTCGCCGCCTTGGGATCTAACAAAACCAAGCCGTCCTCGCTCTCTAACAAAACATAGCGATGGTGTAGCAATCCGATGACGCGGAAATCCGGACCACTCCCCTGCTCCGCCGGAGCTGTCTCAGTGCTCGGTGCGGCTAGTTGGGATTTGACCAAATCCGGCAAGAACGACTGAGGGGCTTTGGAAGCAAGTGGACTCGGTGGCGGGAGTGGAATCTCGCTCGCAACCTTTTCAATCGTCTCCGTGTTGCTTGGAATCACCGCTCGTGGCGGCACCGCGACGAACGCAGGCCGCAATCCACTGGTGACCGCTTCAAGGATCGCTTCCCTCACATCCACGGGTCGGTGAAATCGCACTTCCCGCTTCGCTGGATGCACATTCACATCCACCAAGGTGGGTTCCAAATCGATCCACAGCCACGCGGCAGGATACAGGCCATCTGACAGCGCTCCACGAAATCCCTCTGCCAGCGCCCGCGAGATCACCGCATCTTCCACGGGCCGTCCGTTGAGAAACACGTATTGATGCCGCCTGCCCTTGCGCGCGTGGCTGGCGGGTAAAACGTATCCTTCCACTGAAATGCCTTGGCCATTGGTGAGCGGCAAAGCCACCAATTGACGCGAAAGATCATTGCCTAACAACTGCCGCACCCGGTCCACGGCCTTGGCTGCTGGGGGTAAATCAAAAATTTCCCGGTCATCCCGCCGCAAACGGAACCGCACATGGGGCGCGGCCAGTGCGTGGAGCCGCAATTGATGCTCCACATGGGCGGATTCCGTGGTCTCGGCTCGTAAAAATTTCCGACGCGCGGGCATGTTGAAAAACAAGGCCCTCGCCTCGATCACCGTTCCGGGAGCACAACCCGCGTCCCGCACATCGCGAATTTTCCCGCCATCCACTAAAATTTCCGTGCCAGCCACCGCATCGCCCTCGCGGGTGACCATGCGGAAACGCGAAACACTCGCGATGCTCGGCACCGCCTCGCCGCGAAAGCCGAGCGTGCGGATCGCCGCAAGGTCGCCGGAAGTGCGCAGTTTACTCGTCGCATGGCGCTCCAGCGAAAGCAGCGCGTCCTCGCGGGACATCCCGCAACCGTCGTCGCTCACCCGGATGAGCGCCACTCCGCCTTGATCCATGTCCACCCTCACTTCGCGCGCCCCGGCATCAATGCTGTTTTCCACCAATTCCTTCACCACCGAAGCCGGGCGCTCCACCACCTCCCCCGCCGCCACTTGGCTGGCGAGGATATCGGGTAGCACGCGGATTTTGGGCACGCGGCAGACTTGAGAATCCGGAGTCAGGAAACAAGAAGGAAGAAACGCCACACCACATCTTTCCTTTATCGCTCTTGTCTCTTCGCTCAGGACTCTCCTAGTCTTTCCCGGCATGGCTGGCTTTTTCAAATCACTCCTAAACAAAATCACCAATCGCGCGGAAATCGATTGGGATGAACTCGAGGCCAATCTCATCAGCTCCGATATCGGCATCCGGCTCACCACCTCGATTATCGAAGAACTCCGCAGCCTCGGCAGAGAGGTTTCCGCCGATGAAGTAATCGAAACCACCCGCCGCCAGCTTGCTGAAAAACTCGATGCGGATTTTCTCGCCCCCACCCCGCGGTCCGACGGAAAGCCGTTTGTGATTCTTGTCGTCGGCGTCAATGGCACGGGGAAAACCACCTCCTCCGCCAAGCTCGCGCTCTGGCTCACCAAACGCCGCCACTCGGTGATTCTCGCCGCTGCCGATACCTTCCGCGCCGCCGCCGTCGAGCAACTCCAGCGCTGGGGCGAGCGACTGAAAATCCCGGTCGTCAAAGGAAACACCAATGCAGACCCGTCTTCCGTTTGTTTTCACGCCCACCAAAAAGCCATCGCCGATGGCACCCAATTCCTCATCTGCGACACCGCCGGCCGTATCCACACCCGCCACAATCTGATGGAAGAGCTCGGTAAAATCCGCCGCACGCTTGCCAAACAGGATGAAACCGCGCCGCACCTCACCCTCCTCGTCGTCGATGCCACCACCGGCTCAAACGCCCTCCAACAAGCCAAGGAATTTCACAAAGCCAGCCCGTTGGATGGCCTCATCGTCACCAAGCTCGACGGCTCCGGTAAAGGCGGCATCGCCGTCACCATCCAGGACGAACTCAAAATCCCCACCCGCTTCATCGGCACCGGCGAGGAGCCCGAGCAGTTCCGGATTTTCCGTCGGGACGAATTTGTGAAAGAGATCCTCTGAACTTCCGCTTATTTTTACTCCGGCAGATGCTCCGTGCAGTATTCCTTGCCATCGCTGCCGACGCGGAACTCCAGCTCACGATTGCTCACATCCGTCCGCTGGCAAACGCAGCAGGTGTGGAACGCCTCACCCTGTGCGACCTTTGAGGCGTTGAAACTCTTTTTACGTGCTACCGATTCCATCGACTTCGCGGTGCCTTTCAAGGCGGGGATTCCGGCGAAAATGAGGTAGTTGGTAAATGCCATCAACATGAACGGGATCAGCATGGGCGAACCCAACACCATGAACAAAATCAGCACCGCTTGGAACATTCCCAGAAAACGCACCTGCACCGGAATCACAAAGAACAACATGATCTCCAATCTGGGGGACACCGTGCAAAACGCGAGAAACGCCGAGGCATACAGTGCGAAGGCGCTCCGTGGTATATTGGTGGGATAGATGAAATTTGCGGCGAGAATCAGCAGTATCCCCAGATAGAAAAACAGCGATGTTTTAAATTCACCCCACGCCCCTTCGAGGCTGTCGCTGATCATGAAAGCGAAGTTCACCGCGAAGAAAAGGAAGATGATCGTCAAGAACCCGGGCTTTCCAAATTCCGAAACCGCGAAAAACATGGTGAACACCCGCCAGAATTCTCCAGCCAGTATTTTGGCCCGATCAAATTCAAACATCTGTGCCATCTCGGGACGGAAGATTTGAATCGCAAAAACCACCGCGTGGAAAATCGCATAATAACGCAAGAATCCTGGGCAGGAAATCCATGCAAAGCGGCTCTCAAGGCGGTTAATCATCGTCATCTGCCCGCACCATCGACAATTTTCAACGAATGGCAAGGGAATGAAATGCAAAGCTCGGGGAGCATAAGCGCCCTCGCTTGTGATTTCCGGCGCCCTCGCCGGAAATGGGCTGGCGCATGTGACAGCGCTCGGATTCATGGGAGATGCCGCCCGATCTGAATCCACTCCGTCCTCGCCGGGGGCGCCAAGGACCATGCGCGAGGGCGCGTGTGCACCCCCTTTTCAACTCCCACCGATCACCCGCTCACGGGGAATAAACGACCACCGGCCCGACACCTGCGCCCTGCACGCGGCGAAGTTTTTCCACCGCCCGCTTGAGCCGATTTGCCGCCTCGATGGCTTCCTCCGGGGTATTGAGCCGGGAAAAACTAATCCGCAGACTACTCTTTGCGCGGGACTCGGGGATGCCCATGGCCAGTTGCACATGGGAAGGGCGCTGCTTGCCCGTCATGCATGCGGAGCCCGCAGAACAGGCCACCCCCATTTCATCTAACAAAATGAGCAACCCTGCGGCATCGCATTGTTCGAATGAGAGGTGGCTGGTGTTGGGCAAGCGGTGATCCCCATCTCCATTCACCGTGATTCCTGAAATTTCCGCGAGCGCCTTCGTTTCAAATTCATCTCTCAGCCCAGCCAGGCGAGCGGCACCATCACTTGTTAGAAAATGATGGGCGCATGCCGCCGCCGCGCCCATGCCGACGATGCAGGCGGTGTTTTCCGTGCCGCTGCGCCGTCCCGCCTCTTGCCCTCCTCCGTGAAGCATGGGGCTGAAACGCAGACCCTGCCGCACGTAAAGAGCGCCCACTCCTTTGGGCCCATGGAATTTGTGACCGGAAAGGGAGAGCAGGTCCACGCCCAAACCACGCACATCAACAGGCATTTTCCCAGCTGCTTGAATCGCATCGGTGTGGACGGCGAGCCCCGCGGCACGCGCCATGACCGCCACTTCGGCGAGGGGCTGGATGATGCCCGTTTCGTTGTTTGCCGCCATGATTGAAAGATACGCAGCGCCTTCTAGCGCTTGCTCGATGGCGGCGAGATCCAATCGACCGCCTGTCCCCACCGCCACCGTCTTCACCGGGCGGGAAAAGCTTTCCACGCAGCGCAACACGGCGCTGTGCTCGATGGCGGAAACCACTGCCACGCCGCCATTGGTGAGAGCGTCTAAAGAATGCAGGCCGGTGTTCACACTTTCCGTGCCGCCACCGGTAAAAATGATTTCCTCTGGCTCGGCACCGATGAGTTGGGCGACCTGTTCGCGCGCCCTATCTATCGCCTTGCGGGCCAATTTCGCTCCGGCATAGGCACCGGATGGATTGGCATGGCCGCCACGCAGCCACGGCAGCATCTCGTCCAACACCTCCGGCAGGATTGCCGTCGTCGCATTCGCATCCAGATCGATCACAGCAAGAGCATCTCCCGCTTACGGCTGAATTCAATCCGCAATATAACCACTTGGTTTAAAACCGCCCCGCCTGTTTTAGCGCAAAAACACCCTGTTCCAAAGTCCGCCAAACCCTATCGGCCGAAGTCGCCGCGTTTCTGATCCATTCCATTCCGAATTCCTTTGCATCCTGCCATGGCGTTCCCGCCGCCACACACAGCAGAGCGATCAAGATAAGCAGGTTTGCCAGATAAATGATCACCAAGGAAAGAAATGTTCCGTTTTCCTTCAAGTCCGGCTGATCCCTCGGAATCATCCACACCGTCCACAGCATGTGGAAGGTCCAGGCGAAGCCCATCCCGCCATAGAGCACGCGGTCCCATACAGCGGAGAAATCGCCGAAATACCGCGCGATCCCAAACAGTAATGCAAAAATCACCGCCCAAAACGGAACAAAATATGGGGACAGGGCGATAATTAGATTCGTCTTGTTTGTGGTAATGTATCCGCCGCTGGAACTGACGTGAAAACTCGTCACTTTTCCCCGATGGAGCAGCACAAAGACCGCATGCGTGAGTTCGTGGCCCAACACATAGAGATAGAGAAACATCGTCTGCAGCAAACCCGTCAAAAACCAGCCAGCCATCAACAAAGCGCCGGTGGCAAAGTACCAGAATTCAGTCGTCTGCCAGAAGCCCTGATAGATCGTGGCATGCGAAAATCTGGCAAGAAAAGTCCACGTCGTGACCCAACACAAAGGCAGCAGTGCAAGAGCGAGGCCCCAGCGCAGAAGACGTTTGAGAAAATCGGCAGAAAGCAGCTCGTCATCCATTTCCTCCGCATGGATCGCCGCATACACGGACTTCAACCCGCGTTGCCCGCGCCGTTTGTTCGCCTGTTCGTGCGCCCGCCGATTGGCCGCAATAAGGACTTCTGCAAACGAAATAGCCTCGCGCCGCTGGTTTTTCACCGCCTTTTTCGCCCGCGATCTCTTCCGTTTGGTCTCCATTGCCCTTCGCCCCGGAGATTATTTCGGAAATCTTAACAAATCAAGCTCTCAATCGGTTTTCAGTAAGACAGAAACGCCAACCCAAGGAAAAAAAAATGATTTTTCCTAACAAGATTACAAAACCTCGATGCGGCCGCATCGATAATTTGTAAAGCTACCTGGAAAGAACCGGAAAAATCCAAGCTCAATCAATGAGATCTCCACGAAGCTGCTTACAAATCTTTTATGCGGCCGCATCGAGAATTTGTATGGCCACCTGGAGAGAACCGGAAAAATCCAAGCTAAATCGATAAAATCTCCACGAAGTTGCTTACAAATCCTTGATGCGGCCGCATCGATAATTTGTAAAGCTACCTGGAAAGAACCGGAAAAATCCAAGCTCAATCAATGAGATCTCCACGAAGCTGCTTACAAATCTTTTATGCGGCCGCATCGATAATTTGTAGAACCACCTGGAAAGAACCGGAAAAATCCAAGCTAAATTGATAAAATCTCCACGAAGCTGGCTACAAATCTTTGATGCGCCCGCATCGATAATTTGTAATCAAGGGGGGACTGGACTGGGTTGATGGGGATCGATCCGCTGTGGGATTTTGATCCCATAGGGGACCTTGGACTTCTACATTTGGTCTTCTCCATTCTCGCTCACCATTCTCGCTCACCATTCTCGCTTACCATTCTCGCTTACCATCCCTAGATCACATCTTGGTGCAGCTGGAATCGGCAGTCTGAAACCTGCTCAATCCTCGATTTTAATCGCACCGGGATCCCAAGTGATGGCGGGGAATTCCATGTTCAGCTTCTTTAATGTATCGACCATGATCCGCGCGACGCATAAATTGCGATACCATTTCCGGTCCGCCGGCACCACGTACCACGGCGCGTGATCCGTGGAAGTTTTGCCAATCACGTCCTGGTAGGCGGCCATGAAATCATCCCAGCGGGCGCGGTCTGCGAGATCATCTGGATTGAATTTCCAATGCTTCGCTGGATTGACAAGGCGGGATTCGAGGCGTTTTTTCTGCTCATCCTTGGAAATGTGGAGGAAAATTTTCACAATTGTGGTGCCCTCCTCTGCAAGCATCCTCTCGAAATCGAGGACATGCTGCTGGCGCCGTTTCCACACCTCATCGGGATAAAGTTTCTTCACCCGCACCGCGATGATGTCCTCATAGTGGCTGCGATTGAAAATCACCATTTGTCCGGTGCTGGGAACCTTGGCGTGAACGCGCCAGAGAAAATCATGCGCCAGCTCTTCTTCGGTGGGCTTTTTGAACGAACGGACGTGGATCCCCTGTGGATCGATTCGGGAAAAAACATGCTTGATGCAGCCATCCTTGCCGCCCGTGTCCATCGCCTGCATCACCACCAGCACCCGGTGCTTGTTCTGGGCGTAAAGCATTTTCTGCAATTGTTGGAGCTCGTCCTGAAGCATGTCAAACTGCGCATCCGTTTCATCCTTCTCACCAAGATAGAGGGATTTCTCGCCACTTGCGTGATCGCTGAAGTCCAGATGGGCACCTTGTTTCACCCGATATTTTTCCAACGCTCCGCTGACTGGCATGGGCCAATCTATCCCCCGATCCTCCCGCGCTGACAAGCGCGGACTGAGAGAAGATCACGCTTGTCACATTTTGGGGATTGAAAGATCGCGCCCGCCACGTTTGTCTTTGTGCGATGCCGAAACTCGGGAAACCCGCAAACACCACCATTGCCGCAGAAAATCTTTTCACGGCGCTGCACATCGGGGCGAGTTCCGTCTCGATGATGGTGGCAGAGCGCGCGGAGGATGGCTCCCTCACGGCGATCGATTTCCTCGAACAACCCGCCGCCGTCGCCCGCGATATTTTCCGGGGCGGCAACGTCACCTCTTCCACCACCGAGCGCATCGTCTCCATCATCAAGGGTTATCAGAAATCTCTCGCCGAAATGGGGCTTGATCCGCACGCCATCACCCGCGCCGTGGCCACCAATATCCTCAGCGAAGCCGTCAATCATGAGACGGTCATGAACCGCATCCGCATCGCATGCGGCCTGAGGATCGGCACCATTGACGACGGAGAAATGACCCGTCTTATTTATTTGAAAACCCGCCGCCGCTTGCAGGATCTGCCTGCGATGCGCAAGGACACCACGCTGGTCCTTCACGTGGGCCCTGGAAATACCCGCGCCTTGTTGTTTCAAAACGGCCTCATCACCCGCTACACCAGCTACCGGATGGGCACCCACCGCACCCGTGAGGCGGTGGATGGTTCGCACGCGGAAGGCCCCGCGATGCTCCGCGTCATCCGCGAGCATGCCTACGGAAATCTCGCCCAGATTCGCTTTGATTTCTCGGATGTCACGATTGATGGCCTCGTGATCATCGGCTACGAGGTGCAGTCGGTGGCATCCACCGTCACCACCGCAAGCCAATCGTGTACGGTTAAAAACTTCCGCCAATTCACTGCGGATGTCTCCACCATCAGCGATGTGGAACTCGTGAAACGTTTCCAACTCGATTACCAAACCGCCGAGGCCCTCTTGCCTGCGTTGGAGATCAATCTCGCCATCGCGGAAACTCTCAAGCTGAAGGAGATCCACATTCCAAACAGCGAGTATGAACAAGGGCTTCTTCACGATCTCCTCGTCTCCCGCGAGCTCACCGGTGCCTTCGCCGAAGAAGTCGTCCGCTCCGCCCGCATTCTATCAGAACGCTACCAGTCGGATCCCAGCCATGGCGAGCACGTCGGCAATCTCTGCGCCCGCTTTTTTGATTCTCTGGCAGATCTCCACCAGCTCACCGGTCACGATGCCCTCCTGCTCCAGGTGGCGGCCATTCTGCATGAAGTGGGCACCTACGTCAGCCCGCGCGCACATCACAAGCACTCGGAATACATCATTCTCAACTCGGAAATTTTCGGGCTTAACCGCCTCGATGTCACCATCGTCGCCCTCGTCGCCCGGTATCACCGCCACTCGGGCCCGCGCTTGGATCACCCGGCCTACAGCGCCTTGGCGACGGATGATCGCATCCGAGTTTCCAAGCTCGCCGCCCTCCTCCGCGTGGCAGATGCACTGGAGCGCACCCATGCCCAGCGCGTTTCCCAGATTGAGCTTCGCCGGGATGCCAGCAAACTCTACATTCGCCTTCCCGGCCTGGCGGATGCCGCCGTCGAGCGCCTTGCCATGGCCTCCAAGGCAGATCTGTTCGAACAAGTCTTCGGCCTCGGCGTCGTCATCGACGAGGATAACTAATTTAAAATCCGAGACCCTAAATTTCAAATCACCTCCTATGTCCTTTCCCTATCTGAACCGCGAGCTCTCTTGGATCGAATTCAATCAACGCGTGCTCAACGAAGCCCTGCGGGATGATTTACCGCTGTTAGAACGGGTCAAATTCCTCGCTATCACCGCTTCGAATCTTGACGAATTCTTCCAAGTCCGCATCGGCGGCCTCATGTTGATGCGCCGCAGCGGACGCAAAACACCCGATGCTTCCGGCCTCACGCCTACCCGGAATCTAGCAGCCCTGCGCCAGCGGATTCTAAAAATGAGTTCGGATCAATACACGCTGCTCACCCAGACCATCGTGCCAGCCTTGGAAAAAGCGGGGATTTGCCCGCTGCAAGCCCGTGATCTAAGCACCGAGCAATCCGCCCAGGTTTCCGCGACCTTCCAAGATCTCATCTATCCACTTCTCACCCCGCTGGCGGTGGATCCACAGGGCACGCCGCCGATGGTTCCCGCCCTTCAAATCATCGTTGCCTGCCGATTGTCGGACGCGGAAACCCAGACCACACGCCATGCCCTGATCCCGATTCCAGAGACGCTCGCCCGCCGTGTGAATTTGAATGCGGGCGAGGATCAACACGCGTTCATCCTCATCGAGGATCTCGTCGCCCTCCACGCAGGCCTGCTTTTCCCTGGGGAAAAAGTCGGTGCCACCACCTGCTTCCGCGTCACCCGCAATGGCGATATCATCGTGCAGGAAGAAGATGCCATCGATCTCGCTGGAGAAATGGAGGACGTGCTCACCGCCCGCCGGTTTGCCGATACCGTGCGCTTGGAAATCCGGGCGGATGCGCCACGGGATCTCGCGCGTGTCATTCAGTTTGTCACGGCCGCCAGCCTTCAGGAAACCTATCGTGTCGAGGGGCCGCCCGGCCTCGCCTCTTTCATGGAACTCGCGTTTATATCAGGGTTTGACCATCTCCGCGATGGCGATTGGCCGGGTCAGAACTCGCCCGCCATCACCCCGGGCGCATCGATGTTTGAAACCATCGCCTCCAAGGATGTCCTGTTGTTTCACCCCTACGAATCCTTCGAACCCGTGCTACGCCTCATCGAAGAAGCGGCGGAAGATCCCGATGTGATCGCCATCAAACAAGTCCTCTACCGGACAGCCCGAAAATCCCGGATCATCGATGCATTGATCAAAGCCGCGGAAAATGGCAAACACGTCACCGCCCTCGTCGAGCTCAAGGCCCGTTTTGATGAAGCGCGCAATCTCACCCGCGCCGACGAACTCCAACGCGCCGGAGCGCAGATCGTCTATGGCGTCAAAGGCCTCAAAACCCACGCGAAAATCTGCATGATCGTCCGCCGTGAGGCGGGCCACCTTCGGCGCTACGTCCATCTCGGCACCGGTAACTATAACGAAACAACCTCCCGCCTTTACACGGATCTCTCCTACCTCACCTGCAAGCCCGAGTATGGAAATGATGCTTCACTCTTTTTCAACGCCGTCACCGGGCGCTCTAAATTGCTGCGTTTCCAGCGCCTCGTCCCCGCTCCCACGGCGATGAAACCAGAGCTGTTAGAGATGATCACCGAGGAGGCGGAGCGTGCCAAGCAAGGCCTGCCCGCCCGCATCATCGGCAAGGTGAATTCCCTTCAAGACCCGGAAATCATCGAGGCGCTCTACAAAGCTTCCCAAGCCGGTGTCGAAATCCGCCTGAACGTCCGCGGCATCTGCTGCCTCAAGCCCGGCGATCCGAAATACTCGAAAAACATCGAAGTGATTTCCGTGATTGATCGCTACCTTGAGCACGCCCGCCTCTTCTATTTCCACCAAGGCGGCGATGGTGGAGTTTATATTTCCTCGGCGGATTGGATGACGCGTAATTTGGAAAAACGCATCGAGCTGATGATCCCGATCGAGGAACCCGCCCTGAAGCGCCGCCTTGTGCGCATTCTGGAAGCCTACTTTCAGGACAACGTGCAAGCCTCGCGCCTGCTGCCGGATGGCACCTCGCAACGCATCGTCCGCGGTAAAGGCCAAAAAGCCTTCCGCGTGCAGGACTATTTCTATCAGAACGCGAAAAAAGCCGCCAAAGCCCGCGAACACGAGCGCTCAATGACTTTCGAGCCCCACGTGCCTGCGGAGTGAATATAAACCAACTTCGGGGTTGCTCATTGAGAGCGGAGAGCTAGACGGTTTACATGGCCATTCCCACCCGCGTGCTCTCGGAGCGGAAGCTGCTGCTTCTCCTCGCGGCCGTGCAGTTCACGCAGATCATGGATTTCATGATCATGATGCCATTGGGGCCGCAGCTGATGCGGCAGTTGGATATCTCCCCGCAGCAGTTTGGCAGCCTGATCTCCTCCTTCGCCCTCACGGCTGGCGTGGTGGGGCTGGCTGCGGCACCGTTCATTGATCGCTTCGATAGGCGCCATCTCCTGCTCCTGGTCTATGCGGGATTCACCTTGGGAACGCTGGCCTGCGGCTTTTCAAACAGTTGGGAAATGCTGCTCATTTCCAGGGCCATCTGCGGGGCCTTCGGCGGCATCGGTGGGGCGACGATCATGGCCATCGTGGCCGATGTGGTGCCACCCGAGCGCCGCGCCCGTGGCATGGGCATGATCATGACGGCGTTTTCCTTGGCCGCAGCGCTCGGTGTGCCATTCGGCCTGAAGCTCGCGCAATGGTGGCGTTGGGAAACCCCCTTCCTTGCAGTCGCCGGAATTGCAGCGGTTGTTTGGGTGGCATTGTATCGGATTCTACCGCCGGTGAGAGGCCATCTCGCCGATGGTAAAGTGAGATCCGCGCGGGACTTTTTTATCCTGCTGCGAGATGCCAATGCCTGGCGCGGCCTGGCGCTGATGATGGCCGTGGTGTTCGGGCATTTTACGATCATTCCATTTCTTTCTCCCTTCCTCGTGAGAAATGTGGGCATGGCCGAGGCGGATCTGTTCCACGTCTATATGGTGGGTGGGATTGTCACGGTTTTCAGCGGCCCTTTGATCGGGCGCTTGGCAGACCGCTACGGGAAATTTTGTCTCTATGCCATCCTGGTGATTGGCGCGTGCGTCGTCATCCGCTTGCTCACCTCCTCAGGCATGCGGCCCGAGTGGCAGGTGTTGGTTTTGGCAGGCTTCTTCTTTATGCTCGCCAGCGGCCGCTTCATTCCCAGCCAAGCGACCATCTCGATGGCCGTGGCACCCACGCGGCGCGGTGCCTACATGAGCTTGGTGGCCTGCTCACGAGATCTCGCCACCGGCATCACCACCAGCATCGGCGGGATGGTGGTGGTGGAAAGTGCGGGTGGAAAGCTGGTGAACTACGACAAGCTCGGGCTCTTGGCGATCGCCGTGAGCCTGGTGAGCCTGTGGATTTTCCGGCAGGTGAAGTCTGCGGAAAACACCTAGGCCCTATAAAACTTATAGGACCTATTTTTCCTATTACTGATTCGCCTTATCAAACGCGGCATCAAACACGATGCTGCTCGATGGGAAATCCACACTGCGCACAAAGGCGGCTGCTTCCTCACCACCGTGGACGCGGTCCATCCGGATATCCTCCCATTCCACGGACAGCGGGCCTTTGTAGCCGACGTCATTGAGAGCGACGATGATGTCCTCAAACTCAATATCTCCGTGGCCCAGCGAGCGGAAGTCCCAGAAGCGGCGGGCATCGCCGAAATCGGTGTGCCCTCCGAAAACACCCACGCTGCCGTCCCCGTGATTCCACCAGGCATCCTTCATATGGACGTGGAAAATGCGCGTGCCGAAATCGCGGATGAATTTCACATAATCCACTCCTTGGTAGCCGAGGTGGGATGGATCATAGTTGAATCCAAAGCGTTTGTGGTTCCCCACTGCGGCAAGCGCACGCTGCGCGGAAGCAATATCGAAGGCGATTTCCGTGGGGTGGACTTCGAGAGCGAAGTTTACATCCACTTTATCAAACGCATCAAGAATCGGCAGCCAACGCTTCGCAAAGTCTTTGAAACCTTTTTCATAGTAAGCCTGTGAAGTGGGTGGGAATGCATAGATCGAGTGCCAGATCGAGGAGCCGGTAAAGCCATTGACCACGGCAGGAAACTCGTCCGTGCCATTGCGACCGGGCTTCGCATTGAAGAATGCCCGTGCCGCCTTGGCAGTGGTGATCATTTTCTTCGCCGCCCGCTTGCGCACGCCTTCGGGATCGCCATCGCCCCAGACATCGGGGGCAAGAATCGCCTTGTGACGCTCATCAATCAGATCGCAAACGGCTTGGCCGACGAGGTGGTTGGAAATCGCAAAACAAGTGAGGCCATGATCGGCCAGCAGCTCCCATTTTTCTTTGACGTAGGATTTGCTGGAGGCGGCGGCATCAACATCGAAGTGATCGCCCCAACAGGCGAGTTCGAGGCCATCGTAACCCATCTCGAAAGCAAGAGGGGCAAGTTTTTCAAGCGGGAGATCGGCCCATTGGCCGGTGAAGAGTGTGACGGGGCGTGACATGGATTAGGAGGTGGTTGAGGTGGGGAGATAAAAGGCGGCGCAGCGTGCAAAGTCAAAACGAAGTTTCAGGCGAGTTCAAGCATCATGCAACGATTGAGGGATGGCGCGAGCAAGGATATATTTTGACATGTCTGCGCTGTGGACATAATTTGTCCCCATGAAGGTTGCAACTGTCCGTGAGCTCCGCAATTCGTTTTCCATGCTCGAAGTTTGGTTAGCAGAAGGAGAGGAAATCCGAATCGAAAAACGAGGTCAGCCCATCGGCGTGCTCACAGGCTGGAAGCCCGAAACGCCTGCCAGCGCGGCCAAGCCCGATTTCGCCGCCCGGCGCAAAGCGATTTGGGGAACCCGGGTATTCACTGACGCTGAGGTGGCCTCCATGCGTGCCGACGAATTGGAGGGCGAGGAAGGGTGATTCACTTTCCCGACGCTTCATTCCTAAGCGCACTTTACCGCACGCAGGTGAATTCCAACTTATCCGATGCCTACATGACGGATCTCATTGGACCCTTGTCGGTTTCCAGCCTTTTGCTGCTGGAGTTCCGGCAGTCCGTGCGGCTCCAAATCCGGCTCCATTCCAACGATAGGACCAAAGGATTCTCACAAAATGAAGGGCAACAGATGCTGAGGGATCTTCAGGTCGATCTGAACTCGGGCATTCTGAGCGTGCTTCCCGTGGCTTGGGCAGAAGTGCATCAGCGAGCAGAGTCATTGAGCGGCAAGCACACCCTCGCCGGAGGCCATCGATTGGCGGATATTCTTCATGTGGCCACCGCGCTGCATTTGGGCGTGAGCGAATTTCTCACCTTCGATGGGAATCAAAGAAACCTCGCAGAAGCGGAAGGGCTGATCGTGCCGTTATGAGTGAGGTCATTGTGAGTGGCTTGAAATTTCACTCGCAGTTGCTTTCTCCCAAGCGTCGCTGAGCTGCGCTGTCACGCGGTCGGCTAGGTATGCTTGGTCACCGAATTTTGTAACCCGCTGGATGCCCCGCAGGGATGAGGTGAGGAAAACTTCGTCGGCATTTTCAAGATCCTTCAAAGTGAGATCGCATTCTTGGTTCGTGATTTTCCCGTGGGT
>JBBRIB010000019.1:0-15842 GCA_038221745.1 Verrucomicrobiales bacterium | reverse complement strand
GTTCTGCGGACAGTTCACGGGCGATGGCTTGTTTGAACGGTTTGCCTTGCGGAGTCATCAGGATCACCCGGGTGCCATTGCCTCGCAGTGCCTCCACGGCTGCAAACAAGGACTCCGGCTTGAGCAGCATGCCTTGCCCACCGCCGCACGGCGAAGCATCCACGCGCCGATGTTTGTCCAAGGACCAATCGCGCAGTTGATGTCCGTTGACTTCGACGAGGCCGGCAGCTCTGGCCCGTTGGATGATGGAGTCGCTCAACGGAGCCAACGCCACATCGGGAAACAAGGTTACGATATCAATCCGCATGCAAAGTTTTCTAGAGGGCGGGGATCACCGGTTCAAGCGTCACCTCGCGCCGGGGTTTAAAACGGCTCGTCGCCCCATGGATCTTCTCCGCCCACATCCCACTCCTCCACCATCTCCGCAGGGAAATCCTCAAGAAATCGGGAGGGGTGGCAGATGTAGTCTCCTTTGTAGGATTTAGGGTTGGTCATCGGAAAGGTGAGGTAAAGTTCATCTTTGGCGCGGGTGAGTCCGACGTAGAAGAGCCGCCGCTCCTCTTCGAGCATCGGCAGATCGTCGGTTTCCAAGATCCTTCCGTTAGGGAATTGCCCGTCCACCAGCCAGATGAGGAAAACGACTTTCCATTCGAGTCCCTTGGCTTGATGGATCGAGGAAAGGACGACTTTTTCTTCGTCCACATCTTCTTTCTCCCCTTTCGGTCCGCCATCGGTGGTGCTCATGAGAGAAAGCTGGGCGAGAAATTCAAGCAGGTCATCGAAGGTGGCGCCGAACTCCGAAAGCTTTTCTATATCACTGCGGCGGTTTTCAAAGTTCTCGAAACTCGCTTTCAGATATTCATCATAGACCCCTTCCAAGATGCTGAAGATCATGGATGATGGTTTGGCGAATTCACCATCCGGTGTGAGTTCATCCAATGTATAACAAAGCTGCTGCCAATGTTTCTCCGCCTTCTTCGGAACCTTGAATGATAGAAGAAGCTCGGACCAGAGCGGTGGCAAATCCTCGCGGGTGGACCAACCGCTTTTGACCCATGCATTCCAAAGTTTCCGTACGGCCACCGGCCCGCAGCCCGGCAGCAGGCTCACCATCCTGGAGAAACTGACTTCGTCCCGGCGATTTACCACAAAGCGCATGAAGGCGGAGACGTCCTTGATGTGCGCTTGCTCGAAGAAGCGCAAGCCACTGGTGATTTCGAAAGGGATGCCGTTTACCGTGAGCTCCATTTGAACTTCGAGACTTTGGAAATGCGCCCGATAAAGCACGGCCATTTCCTTGAGCGAAATCCCCTCTTCCTGAAGCTCTTGAATCCGCTGGGACACGAATGCAGCTTGGCTCCGGGGATCGGGTAACGCCACCAAGGCCGGCTTCACGCCTGGGCTTTCCCGCGAGGCCCGCAGGTCTTTTTCAAAGCGCCCGGTGTTTGCGCGGATGGCGGCGTTTGATAGATCCAGGATCTCGGGCACGCTGCGGTAATTGGTCTCGATGGTGAAGATCCTGGAGCCCGGATAGCGTTTGGGGAAACTCAATAAATGATCCACATCCGCGCCGCGCCACGAGTAGATGGATTGCGCATCATCACCCACCGCCATCAGACTGCCCGCGTCACCTACCAACAGATCAATCATCCGTCCTTGCACCGAGTTGGTATCCTGATACTCGTCCACCAGCACATGGCGGAACTTTTTCTGATAGAGTTCCAGCACATCCGGGCGCTCTTCGAAGAGGCGTACCGTCATGCAGAGCAGATCATCAAAGTCCATCGAGTTTGTTGCGAGCTTCTTTGCGATGTAGCCTGTGCGGACCTGTTCGATTTCCTCCGTCCAATCGTAGAAATGATCATAGCGGGCCGCGATGATTTCCTCCAGCGTGGCGCCTGTGTTTTCGATGAGGCTGAACATCGAAGCGAGCACGTCCGGCTTGGGGAAACGGCGCTCTTTGGTATCAATATTACAAGCGGCGATCACCGAGGTGAGGAGCGATTTTTGATCATCTCGATCCAAAATGGAAAACGAGCGATTGAACCCCAAATCCTCCGCGTGCCGCCGCAATATCCGGCTTCCGATGGAATGGAAAGTACCCGCCCAAAGATCCGAAGTGTCATGCGCCACCAGATCCCGCACCCGCTCGATCATTTCACGGGCGGCTTTGTTCGTGAAAGTGAGGAGCAGAATTTGTTTCGATTCGATTTGATGATCAAGAAGCCAGGCGACCCGGTAGGTGAGCGTGCGGGTCTTGCCAGAGCCTGCTCCAGCGATCACGAGCGCCTTTCCAGGCGGGGAGGAAACCGCTTCATATTGCTCGGAATTGAGCGCCGCTTCGTAATTGATGTCTGATGCCGCAGCTTTTTGCGAGCGGTGGAGTGTGTATTGGCGGGCCATGGACGGGAAGAGATTGTCACCGCTTCGAATGTCCGGCAACCCTCAAGGTTTGAAGTTTCAAGGTTAATCTCGTTCGCGTAGAATCTGTTAGGAAGTGGTGGGAGTTCTAACTATTTAATATATCTTAAATAGTTAGGTGATTACGTCTTCACGTTATCTTTAAATTTTTTAAAACTTTACAATCATGGGGTCTTCTACTACCTTTGGGCTGTGCTGTCCCAAGTATGAAAACAATTAATTATATCAACGTGATGATGGTCGCTGGCATGGGTGCTTTGGCATCCTGTGCACCGCAACCTGTAACTCAAAGGGTGTCTGTCTCGACATCACTTCGTCTGGATTCCTCGCTCACCGGGCGGGTTTTTCAGGAAGTCAACCAATACCGGAGCAGTCTTGGCAAGGCCTCCGTCCAACGCCATTCAGGCCTAGATAGGCTGTCGCAAAAGCATTGCGAATACCTGCGGCAAAACCGGGGAAAATTCGGATTGTACGGCAAAAACGTCAGTCACTTCGGCTTTGAAGGCCGTGCCGTGATGGCACGTGAGGCTTACAACATGGCGAGCGTCGGTGAAAACGTAGCCTCCACGAAAGGTCAAGGCGGCGATGTTTCGGCGGCGTTGGTCAAACTCTGGATCGGGTCCAAAGATCACGAGTATAACATGCGCGCCGACTGGACCCACACCGGCGTGGGTGCCGTGGTCGATAGCGACGGCACGGTGTTTTCAACTCAGATTTTCGCGACGGTGTCCAATCCTCAGATGATGATGCGCCAGCGATTTAGCAGTTTTTGACTATCAATGCCTGACTTCGCCTTCGAATCCGCCTGCCACTCCAGAGGTCTTCATTGGATCGCTGGAGTGGACGAGGCGGGACGAGGGCCGTTGGCAGGCCCTGTGGCCGCTGCGGCGGTGATTTTACCGAAGGGCTTCCAATGTCCCGGTTTGGATGACTCCAAGAAATTCACGGCATCGAAACGCGAGATCTTTTTTGAAAAAATCACACATGATCCTGCGGTCTTTTGGTCCGTGGCCACGGCAAGTCGGGAGGAGATAGACTCCCTCAATATTCTGAAAGCCACCCATCTTGCGATGCGCAGGGCTTTGGAGGGATTGAAACTGGTTCCGGATTTTTGTTTGATCGACGGATTCGTGATCAAAAATTTTCCTTTTGCCCATCAAGGCATCGTGAAAGGCGATGGACTTTCACTTTCAATCGCCGCAGCCAGCATCATCGCCAAAGTGACGCGGGACGGGCTGATGGAGAAATTGGATGAGGAGTTTCCTCAATTTGGCTTTGCCAGGCATCATGGATATGGCACAAAGATGCATCTTGAAGCGCTTCGGATTCATGGACCTTGTTACCACCATCGTCGCTCGTTTCAGCCGATTGCACAGCTTTGCCTACCGCTCGACGACTGCTGATGGAAGCCCGCGCGACCGGAAATGGATCGGCGATTATGGCGAACGGGCGAGTGCCTCGTGGCTGAGGCGGCAAGGTGTTAGAGTCCTCGCAAGAAATTTCAAAGGACCCAGAGGCGGTGAGGTGGACATTGTCGCAAGGCACGGCAGGTTGTTACTCTTCATCGAGGTCAAAACGCGCCAAGCGGGCACCAAGGTCAGGCCCTTCGATGCGGTCACCAAGGAAAAACAAGCCCTCATCGAGCGCGGGGCCAATCAATGGCTCAAGCGCATCGGATCGCGAAATCTGCCATGGCGCTTCGATGTGATCGAAGTCCTCGTTGAAGACGGAAAAAAGCCAAACATCAATCATATCAAAGATGCCTTTTGATTTTGGAATCCATCTTGCCCCCTGCCTTATCCTCCACCATTCTCTGGGAGCGCACTCATGAACGAATTTTCCGACTCAATGGCCTGGCTTGCAAGGCGGGATGGAAGTGCCGTGATCGGCCACGGCCCATTTGCCGAAGAGTCAGAAGCACCTGCAGATGGGATCGCATTCTACGTCCAGAACTTTGATTTGAGCGACCCCAGGCCTTGGAAAATCCCTGCGAGTTTCGAAAGAACCACAGTCGTGAGAATTGCCGAGGATCTATCAGAATACCCCTCGTCAGAGGTTGAATGGAACCCGGTGGATGCCACTTTGTTTTCCGTGATTTTCCAAGAGATCGCCTCTTGTATCCAGAGCGGAGTTTTTGAAAAAACCGTGCCTGTCATCACCGAAACAGGGCGTTTGAGCGCCTCGCCTCGCCGCTTGATCGCCTCTGCGATGGCACAGCAGGCCGCCCCACTCCAGTCCTACGGTTGGATTCATGGAGAAGCTGGATTTGCAGGTGCCACCCCCGAGTTGCTGTTCTCGCTCGATGGCTGCCATCTGGAGACAATGGCCCTCGCCGGCACTGCAAGAAGCGACGATCAGGAGGTCTTCGCCGTCGATGAGAAGGAAATCCGCGAGCATGAATACGTCGCCCAAACTCTCGTCTCCAAGTTACAAGATCTTGGGAAAATCGAGCGGCAGGCGAGAGAAATCCTGGATCTCGGGCTGATTGTGCATTTCCTAACCACCATCCGTCTTCTTCTTCATCTGCCACAACCTGCTGAAGACCTCGTCAAACGCTTGCACCCGACACCCGCGCTCGGCCCACATCCACGCACGGGTGAAACACTGCAAAAACTCCTTGATTGGAGGCAAAGACTCGGCTGTCCAGCCCAGTTCGGTGCTCCCTTCGGCCTATGGGATGACGGGCGCTTCGATGGGGTTGTCGCCATCCGCGGCATCTGGTGGCAAGGCCAGAACCTTAAACTTCCCGCAGGCTGTGGCATCATTGAAGCGAGCCGCCTCGTCAATGAATGGCGCGAATTACGCCTAAAGCGGGAAGCGGTGAAGCGATTTCTCAATCCAAAAATCCGGGCAATCTAAAAAATACACCGTCCTAGACTATTGATTTACATAAGATTAAAGGATTTCATCAATACAATCTTCACTTTTTATTTAAAAAAGGTTGATATTTTTTGAAAATCCCGCCATTCTCCAGTCGGTAAGTCCCTACCGAGAATGCTGAAGTCCTACTATCCCTTACGTTTCACCAGCCAAATCGGCCCCTTTCTAGGGTTTCTATTGGGCGCGCAACTGTGGGCGTCCCCCACTGCCGAGGTGATGAACCCCATAAGCAAAATTGCAAGAATCATCGATTCGGAGCTCGTGGAAACAGAAGATCGAGTTGGGTGGCTTGAGCAGCGGCTTTCGATCTACGCGGATCCTCGCGAACATTCCATGAAGTTTGGACTGGGCTATCGGGGTTTCCGCACCCAAACGGGCGGCGCTGACCCTTCCATCACTTTGGATCTTGGCCGCTCATTTCTAATTGATCGGATATTTCTCGTCCCGCTTCAGCGCGAGTTTTTGCAGGATACCGAGATTTTTCCGAAGCGCTTCACCCTTGAAGTTTCTGACTTTCAAGATTTCTCCCAGAGGACCATACTCTACACCTCCGGAAAGACCCAATTTGCGCCACCCAACGGCCGCCCTGCACCCTTTGCTGCAAAAAGCATCGCCCGATACGTCCGATTGACCGTTCAAGAAGGCCACTCGCGGAATGTGCAAGATCTTTTCGGCCTTTCCGAAATGGCCGTCACCTCAAATTCAGAAACCATTTCGTTCGGTGCCAAGGTTCTTGTCACATGTGAAGTCAATTCAGACATCACCTGGTCGCCTGAAGCCCTGGTGGATGGAAGAACTCCTCTCGGCCTCTGGCAAAATGCCCTGCCCGCACGCGGTGGTTCCAGCGCAACCGTCGAGGTGCTCAATCCCGATGATACCGTGGAGTGGAAAATCGATCTTCCGCAGACTGCCAGCTTGGACTACATGGTCCTCTTTCCATTCAATCTGATCAACTCTTCAGATTCAGCGATTTTTCCCGAGTCCCTTGAGGTCATCATTCCAGCGAACTCCGAACAGGATCAACCTTTCACTTATACTTGGAACAATCCATTGCCGGGAGCAAGCAACGTCAATGCGATCGTGATCCCGTTGCGAGGCATGGAAGCGAAAGAAATCCGCGTCAAAGCCACGAAGCCATACACTTTTGCGAACCGAAACCTCCACGCTCTCTCGGAAATTCAAGTTTGGTCCGGCGGGACAAATCTCGCGGATGGCTTGCCGATCTCCCAGACCACCAAAACAGAGACCTCCCGGATCCAATCGCTCACGGATGGCCAAACTTCTGATAAACAAATCATCCGCTTCTCCACCTGGTTGGAGCAGATCAGTGAGCGCAATCGCCTTGAGCAGGAATTGGCCAGCCTCAAGCCGCTCCATAGCACTTTGATCTCCGAAAGCGAACTCAACGTCGCTTGGGGTTCCGCAGTGGTGCTCGGTCTCACTTTCCTGATTCCCGTTTTCGTCGTCGAAAGTCGGCGCCTGAATTCCAAGGAGCAAATCGATAAACTCCGCAAACGCATCGCCTCCGATCTTCATGACGATATCGGCAGCAATCTAGGCAGTATTTCCATCATTGCCCGCAGCGCTCGCAAAGATCTTGTCCGCCTTCATGGGCCGGAAGAAGTTGCGGAAGATTTGGGTGAACTCGAAACCATCGCCCGCGAGAGTTCGCTGGCCATGCGGGATATCGTCTGGCTGTTGGAGCGCAGCCAGGATTCCATCGGGGATCTTGTCCAGCGAATGCGTGAAACTGCAGGGCGCTTGCTGCGGGAAATCAATTTCAGCCTCGAATGTGAGTCCAACAAGACTGCGGCAAAGCTTTCGCTGGACGCAAAACGCCATCTCTTCCTTTTCTACAAGGAGGCCATCCACAACGTCCTCAAACATTCAAAAGCCCATAAGGTATCCATCCGCCTTTGGGACGAAGATGATAAGTTTGCAATGGAGATCCTCGATGACGGAATCGGCCTGCCGCTTGATGATAAGAATCACCCTCTCAAGGTCCGCAAACTCGAAGAGCGGGCACGTGTGCTCGAAGGTTCGCTCCAGATCGCTTCTTCCAAAGAAACCGGCACCCGCATTCTCCTGCTCGTTAAACGCTCACATCTCAACGCCTACCCTACCCTGTCATGATCGCAGAAGCCATTAAACCAACCACCATTTGGATCCTTGAAGACCATGAGGTTTTCGCAAAACAGATACGCAGACTCATCAGCGGCGAGACCGATCTCGTCTGCGAACATCACTTCAGCAACGCCGCTGATTTCTTCGACAAACTAAAATTCTCCAACGAGCGGCCCGATGTTCTGCTTCTCGATCTGGGACTTCCTCGCCGCGATGGACTCGAAGTGCTTTGCGATGTGCGCACCCATTTGCCGGAAGTGAAAGTGCTGATTCTCACCTCTTCTGACGATCGCGATAAAGTGTATCGCGCCATCTGCAACGGCGCTTCCGGTTACCTCCTGAAAACTTCCGGGCCGGATGAAATCCTCAATGGCATCCGCGATGTGATCAACGGCGCTTCGCCACTCAGCGGCCCGATTGCAAACATGATTCTCCAGGGCTTCGCCCGCTACGGTCCGGTCACAAAACTCGAGAGCCTCACCACTCGCGAAGAAGAAGTCCTCCGCCACTTGGTCCGGGGATTGATCAAAAAGGAAATCGCGGATGAACTATCTATCTCGCAGCACACGGTGGACATGCATTTGCGTGCCGTCTATCGCAAGCTTGAAGTGCGCTCCCAAACCGAGGCCGTCTCCAAGGCCCTGCGCCAAGGCCTCGTCTAACATCTTCCGTGGTTATATATTGATGGAGTATTCGATGGTTAAGATAAAAACCCCGGCTCGCAAAACGAGCCGGGGTTTTTTTGTAAAAAGTTTCGCGGGAAGGGCCGCTCAAACCTCCTCTTCCTTCGTATCACCCGCATCAACCGAAATGGTGAGCGTGGTGGATACTTCAGGATGGAGTTTGATGGTGACTTCGGATTTGCCGGATTTCTTGATCGGCTTCTCAAGCTCGATCGCATGGCGATCAATCATAATGCCGGCAGCCTCAAGTTCCTTGTGGATGTCCATGCTGGTGACCGAACCAAATGCCTTGCCACCTTGGCCGGTGGAAAGGGTGAACTTCGGCTTGAGCTTGGCGATCTTGTTGGCTATTTCCTGGAGCAACACCTTTTCCTCTGCCTCGCGAGAAGCGCGGCGGGTTTTAAGGGCTTCGACGTGGCGAAGATTGGATTTGCTTGCCTCGTAGGCCTTGCCTTGGGGAATCAAAAAGTTCCGCGCATAACCTGCGCGGACTTTGACAACATCAGCTTCGGCACCAAGGCCTTCGATTTTTTCTTTGAGAATAACTTGTGCGTTGGCCATGGGAATCAGTGGTAAAAGTTCGTTTGGGGGCGGCGATTTAGGCTTCGCCCGATAAGGTGTCAAGAAGAATGCAGCCTTATTCTGCATGAACCCTGAAATTTCATGATTCACTTAGTAATTTTACCCTTGAAACGATTGTATTCACCCGGGCTTCCCCTAAGAACTCATGCGTGCAAACGATCCAGAATTGGAAAGACCGCTTGGAAATGCTCAGGCCTCCACTGCCTTGGGACAAACCCCGCAGGCGGAATGGCAAAGGCCCCCGGGTGGTGCTTCTCCACGGCCTGTGGCGGGGCTGGCATGCCATGGAACCCCTTGCCCGCGAGCTTCACCGAGCGGGATTCTCCACCCTGAATATCCCCTACCCCTCCGCAAGGCTGCCGGTGGATGTGCTCGCGAAACGCGTCCGGCTGGAAATTGAAAACCTCGATGATGATGAGCCGCTCCACTTCATCACCCACTCCCTCGGTGCCATCCTCCTACGCATGCTCTATGCCCGGGAGGTTTCTTGGACAACAGGGCGGGTGATCATGCTGGCCCCGCCCAATGCGGGCAGTGAAATCGTCGATTGGGCAAAAAAGCATCCCCCGCTCCACCGCCTTCTCGGCCCGGCGGGTGGTGCCTTGGGCAGCAATGGGCTGCCATGCCAGCTGCCCGGGATTCCCGCTACCATCGAGGCCGCCGTGATCATGGGTAACCGCAGCTCCATACCCCTCTTCCGCAAGCTCCTTGGCCACGAGAACGATGGCATCGTCTCCGCGAAAAATGGCCGCCTAGAGGGACTCAAGGGCTTCAGCGTGATTCCAGCCGACCATACCTTCATTCAGCTTCATCCCGAAACCCTGCGCCTCACCATCCCCTTCCTGAAAACGGGCGAATGGCCCGCCGTAGCCGCGCCTGTGTCAGACCGCTGAGTCTCCCTTGGACCGCGATCCAGTGCCGATTCCTATCGTGCTTGCTTGCTTGCGCGTTTGTCTCCGCGTTTCCCAGAGGTTTGTAATGAGGAAAAGAACCATCAATCCGTGCACGGTTTGCCAGAAAAGGTGGGCACCCGGGACCGCCCGGGAAAGGTTGAGCGGTAGATTGGCAATGCCGAGATGATGGGCAGCCGTCAGGGCAGGCAGACATAGGGGAGAAATCCCGGCAATCCAAGTGGCGATGGCCAGGAATTTCTCAGAGGCACCAAATAAGATCGACGCTATCATCAAAGGCAACACGAGCATGAAGATAAACCCCAGAAATACCGCTCGCCCGCCTTTTGCCTCTAACAGCATCTGGTGAAGCATCGCGCATGTCACCATCGCCAAGATGAAATGACCGGCAAGTCCCAACGGCGCGGATTGCCCCGGGAACCAGCGTGATTCGACGATGACATGGGCAAAACCAAACCATCCGACCCCGCCGATGAGCGCCATTAGAAAAACGAAGCCGGTTGAGTTCGATTCATCGGCGAGAATCGGAATGCTGGTTCTATTTCGCTTGTGGGCACGCCGCCAGCCGTTGATTTGCGTGCCGAAACTCGGTGTCACGATGCTGCTGAGCACCCACAGGAGTAGCAGGCTGATGATCCCGTAGACAAGGATCATCGAGAGCGCTTCCCACGAGGCGGGTTCCCATGCCTTACCCTTCAGAAGATAGGCAAAGCGGGAAAATTGTTGGGTCGGGAAAAGTTTCCCGGAATCGATCAGGGGCAAGGCATTTCCCAACAACAGGACCTGCACCCAGGTGTAGAAACCCACCGCCCAGACTTTTCCTAACAGGTGAGCTTCGGCATCTTTCCAGCGTCGGCATAACATCACAAAAAAGGTGATGATCAGGCAGGATTGGGAGAAGTAGGTGAATACCGCTTCGGAGAAATCGAGGTTGAAAAACTTTGCATCGGAGAGCAGTCGGCGCCCCGTTTCCCAAGCGCTGCCTGCGGTGCCGGGCATGAGATAGCGCATCGATTCCTCGACCACGGGCGTAATGGTGAGATATTTGAAAAACACCAATCCAAATTTAGCGGCCTGCGGGATCACCGTATAAAGCGCAAAAATCAGGCCGATGGACGTCAGAAATGCCCAGCGCCGGTTTTTGACGATGGTGCCGGTAAGGAGTCCGGTGAGATGATAGAGAAGGGTGGTGCTTGCCATCACGCCATAGAGGGACAGCCATGTGTGCGAAGGAACCTCACCTTTCCAAAGGCACCAGAGGGTGAACGGCATTGAGCAGAAAAACATCAGATACTCGCGGATCGGTAAGCCGAAAAGATAGCCGAGGACTTTCGCTGCGGGTGTCATCGGCAGCAGTCGCTGATAGTCGATAACACCTTCATCACGCTCGGCAGTCATCCCACCGGAGGCTTGCGCTGTCCCTAAGATGAAGAGGATCAATCCCTGAACGAAAAGCAATGGCAGCAGAGCCGTGCGCTCGATGTCGATTGCGGAAAAATTTGCTTTTTGCCCGCTCACCACGCGGATCATTTGAAAAAGAAACCCCGTGACCATCACAGTCAGCAGACAGGAAACAAAGACCGCCGTCGGGCGCAGGCGGGAACGACAGTAACGCAGCAGGATCGGATTTTTCCATAATTCCCACGCACGGCAAATGGGTTGTTGATTCATGACAAACGACTCCTTTCTGCAACGCCAATCAAAATTTCCTCATACGAACTGCGTTTCTCGGTGAAGTTTCGGATGCGCAGGCCGCGCTGGATCATTTCCTCAAGCAACGCTGCCTGAGCTTCGTCGTCGCCGAGAAAATCGAGTTCCAGTGCACCTTGAACGACGCGCACATCAGCCACGCCGTTGCACAGGCGGAGCCACTCAGGCACTTGACCCATCGCGTGCAAGGGCACGACGGTGATGCTTCTGGAATCATCGCCAAGCTGTGTCCGCACTTCTTCCACCGTGCCGGAGGCGAGCAGTTTGCCGCGGCTCATCACGCACAGGGAAGTGCACATTTCAGCGAGTTCGGTGAGGATGTGTGAGCTGATGAAAATAGTAGCACCCTGGGAGGCCAGCTTGCGCAGGGTGGCACGCAGTTCTCGCCTTGCGAGTGGATCAAGCCCGCTAGCGGGTTCGTCGAGAATCAAAACTTTAGGCGCGTGCAACATGGTTTTAGCCAATACCAGTCGCTGGGTTTGCCCGCGCGAGAGTTTATGACACCAATGGTTTTTGCAATCGGTCAGCGCGACTTCTTCCAAACATTCATCGGCGCGTGCGGAGCATTGCCGGGCATTTCCCAGCCCATAAGCGCGGGCATAAAAGCGCAGAAACTCACCACACTTGAGATCACGCGGCACAGGCGCCAGATCGGGCATGTAGCCGATTAACCGGCGCGCGGTTTCCTTGTCTTCCAGCACATCCACACCACTTAAAATCACTTCCCCGTAGGTCGGCTGCATCAACGATGCCAGAACCCGGAAGGTGCTGGTTTTCCCCGCTCCATTCGGACCCACCAAACCGAAGACTTGGCCTGCGGGAACGCGGAGTGTGAGATCATGCACGGCGGTGAAGTGCTCGTAATCGACTCTTAAATCGCAAAGGTCGATGGCAATCGGGGGTTCATTCATATTCATCCGGCAAAGAAAATATTAGAACCCGATATCGTCATCCACATTCCAGTCGTTCGAAAGGGTGAGCCCGATCTGCGCCGCATCTCCGCGGGCTTTTTCCAGTCGCTCCTGACGGTGTTTTTCGTAAGTTTCCCGCTGCTCGGGTCGCAAGACCTTCAACATCGCCTGCTGGCTGTTCGTTCCCTGCGGCAGTGGATTGACTCCTTCCTGGAGGCCATCAAATTGCATTTCAGGATTGTAGTGGCGTGATCCCTGGGCCATGTAGAGGAAAACCTGGTGGCGTTGTGAATCATCGAGTTTTACCACGTCATCGATCCGCTGGACCTGCCCATCCGCTTCTGATTGCACGCGTCCGGCCTTTTCGCTCAATCGCTGGGTCAGAAATTCCTGGCGTTGCTCGCCCTTGAGAGCGGTGCCCATGAATTCGTCGATTCCTTGATCGTTATCGAAGTCCCGAGTGGCTTTCAGGTAATCGCGCATGCTGACGTGATCACTTTCGAGCAGGCCCTGGAGAGACTTCGCCTGTTCGTTGTTATGGAGGACAAGAGTATCCACGAGTTGCTTTTGTTGTTCGGGAGAAAGGCCATACCTGCGGGCATACTCGCCTGCACGTGCCTCCGCACGGCGCTTGCTTTCGATCATGTTGATTCGTTCCGTGAGCGGTGAGATGTCGCGCATCAATGGCTTGAAGGAATTGAAAATATCATCAGGACTGACAGGGCGACCATCCTTGATCGCCTTGGCGATGCTGCGCACATTGTCGTGGGTGGAGGCACCGAAGCGCTTGCGCGGGCCGGTATCTTCCAAGGCATGGAACTCAGCCCGTGATTTTTTAAGATCGTTCTCCAGAATGGCAATACGTTCTTCCGGGGAACCTTCCACCGGTGGCAGGCTGCGTTGCCACAGAATAGCACCCAAGGCACCTACGAAGGCACCTGTTGTTAAAGGAAAAATCGAGCGGAGCGATGCGGTCATTTTGTTGACGTAACCTTGTAGCTTGCTACCTTGACGAAGAGCAAAGTCTCCGACAAGAACTTTTTGACCCCGTTTTGAGGACTTCCTCTCGCCTCTGCCACAGGGAACACTTTGGAAAAATAGAATTTCGATCCAACTCTCTTCCAAATGATAGACCCATCTCACCGTGATCGTAACCCAACTTCTTAAAATCATGAAAATACCCGCATTTCTTATCTCTTGTCTGATCTCGTCCCTTGCCTTCTCCGCTCCTGCTCATGATCTGGTCATCTACGGCGGGACGAGCGCCGCAGTGATTGCGGCGGTTCAAGCGAAGAAGATGGGGAAATCCGTGATCGTAGTATCTCCTGACAAACATCTGGGCGGCTTGAGCAGCGGCGGACTCGGATTTACCGACACCGGCGACAAGTCGGTGATCGGAGGCTTATCGCGTGATTTCTATCACCGCGTATGGTTGCACTACGACAAGGAGGAAGCTTGGGTCCAGCAGAAGAAATCTGAATACGGTGGCGTGGGCCAAGGGACGCCTGCCGTGGATGGAGCAAACCGAACGATGTGGATTTTCGAACCCCACGTGGCCGAGCAGATCTTCGAAGACTATGTGAAAGAATTCAAAATCGAAGTCGTGCGCGACGAATGGCTGGACCGCGCCAAAGGCGTGAAAATGGATGGAGATCGCATTGCATCGATCACCACCTTGAGTGGAAAAACCTACGCGGGAAAGATGTTCATTGATGCCACTTATGAGGGCGATCTCATGGCGGCGGTGGGAGTCGATTATCATGTCGGCCGCGAGGCGCAGAGCGTTTATCAGGAAAAATGGAATGGCGTGCAGACGGGCGTGCTGCATCACTCCCATCACTTTGCCAAGATGAGCATCAGCCCCTATGTGATACCGGGCGATCCGAAGAGCGGGGTGCTGCCGCATATAAACCCCGAAAATCCTGGTGAATTTGGCGCAGGTGATAAAAAAGTGCAGGCTTATTGTTTCCGTATGTGTCTGACCAATGATCCCGGAAATCGTGTGCCGTTCACCAAGCCCGCAGGTTATGACCCGAGGGAATACGAACTGCTGGTGCGCGTGTTTGAGAAGGGTTGGAAGGATGTATTCAAGAAGTTCGACCCGATCCCGAATCACAAAACGGATTCCAATAACCACGGTCCATTCAGTACGGACCACATCGGCGCGAACTGGGACTACCCCGAGGCGAGTTACGAGCGGCGGCGCGAGATTATTGCCGATCATGAGCGCTACCAGAAAGGTTGGTTATATTTTATCGCCAATGATCCGCGCGTGCCGGAGTCGATTCAGAAGGAGATGCGGCAATGGGGGCTGCCGAAGGACGAATACAAGGACAACGGAAACTGGAGCCACCAGCTCTACATCCGCGAAGCCCGACGCATGATCGGAAGCTACGTCATGACGGAGAACGAATTACTTAAAAAACGTCCCACTCCGGACAGTGTTGGAATGGGAAGTTATACGATCGATTCACATAACGTCCAACGCTACATCACACCTGAAGGGTATGTGCAGAACGAGGGCGACATCGGAGTGCCCACCAAGGGGCCTTACGAAATCGCCTATGGCTCGCTTGTGCCCAAGAAAGGCCAGGGAAGCAATCTGCTGGTCCCGGTGGCGATGTCTGCCAGTCACATCGCCTACGGCAGTATCCGCATGGAGCCGGTGTTCATGATTCTCGGACAGAGCGCCGCCACAGCTGCAATACTGGCATTGGATGCAGGCATCGCCGTTCAGGATGTGCCCTATGACAAGCTACGTGAACAAATTCTCAAGGACGGGCAGATCCTGCATGTGCCCCAAAAGTGAACCGTTGATTCAAGGCAGCCGCCCGGAACAATGATCGCTCCGCTGTCATCCAAACAATCAAATGCTAATTGCAGTGCGGGAGTGATAAATCCCGCAAGCGTGGATTCAAATGAACAAGGAACCACCATTCGCCACTCAACGGGTTAATTGATTCAAAACTGGAGTCACAGTCACGATGGGAGTAACGTGTTGCGCTTGATAACTAAAACCAACGCAGCCGATGAACTCCAAAAAATCTGATCAGCCTCAACCTTGCAAATTTCCACCTCCGTTTCCTCACAATCGTTTTACTGGCACACTGATACTTAAAGGTTTCACCCTGATCGAGCTACTCGTGGTCATCGTAATCATCGCAACGCTTGCCGGCATTACCTTTGCGGTCACCCAGAGGTTAAAAAAGAGTGCGGAAAGTACCAAGTCGATCCAAAACATGCGACAGATTGGCGCACTCGCCGGGGTCTATGCTGCGGATCATTCCATGAGTCTGCCCCCCGCACAGGCAATAACCAGCAAAGGGAACGTAATGTGGTTCCATGCACTCATGAGCCAGGTTTATACGGACCCGACGGATCAGGACAGGATGCTTGGCGATACCAAATGGTGGGAAGCCAACAAGCCGTTCATGCGCAACCCCTTGATGACCGAGACCTCCAAACCTCCCTTCCGCCATTGGTTCCCGGGATACGCGCTCAACAACCAACTTGCCATCCGCGCGTTCACTACGGCAAACGCCGCGGATTACACCAACAATCTTACCAGACCGGTGCCACTCGCGCTGATCCCCGAACCCAGCCGCACGCCCTATGCCATT
>JBBRIB010000018.1:0-16098 GCA_038221745.1 Verrucomicrobiales bacterium | reverse complement strand
CCAATATCCCCTCCACGGTATTCGGAGCGCGGAATCCCGTCACGATGTTCTGGGTTCCAGCGGTCACTGGATTGAGGATTTGGAGCGGATCGACCGTAACCACGCAGGTCCGGTTAAGGAGAGACTCCGCCGGGTCGATGGGCAGGGTAAATGATCGGGTGGGAGTATTGACGCTGGCCCGGACTCCTAAAATCCAGAGCGCAAGCGTGAAAAGGGCGGCTGCTCCAGCGAAGAAGAGCAAGGTTGGTTTTCCCATCAATTTGGTTTGGGGGTTGGTAGTTGGGGGGCACCACAGAGGCTTTCCCGGCACCTGCGGATCCTAGCACGGATTTGCCTCGATGGAAAGGCGCCGATGAAAATTTTCGTCCACCCGCCAACCGCGAAGGATAACCCCGAAACTTGACAGTGTGCACGATTCGGGGCGGCTGCATACTCATGAAAGCGCGCACCACGATCACTCTCGATCCAGAAATTCACCGACTCGCCAGGCAAACCGCGCGAAAGAAAAACACCACCGTTTCCGGTCTCATTGAGTCCCTGCTGAAATCTGACCCGTTGCCTCCAAACTGGATGCATCGGTATTGATCTTCTCTAACATCAGTAGCTTTCAGCGAATGTCATGACTCGGACTGAGCTTACTGAATACCAAGACAACTTCTTTGAAATAGTCAGTCCGCTTCGACTGGCTCAGGCCATCGAAGAATCGAGCTAGATAGGTGAAGTCTCCACTTGTAGCAGCGACTTCCGCAGCCTCCTTGAAAAGGTGTTGTTCCGGTTTGATGGGTGCCAGCGTATTTCTATTGAAGTCACGGCCCGCTCTCTTTGTGGTGTGCGGTGAGGCTTGCTGCGGGGATGTAGGTGCGGTCATCCCATCGCCATCTGAGGTAATCTCACTGGAAAACCGAGTCCTGTCCTTCGTTGCTTCTAAGTGCACACTAATATTAGATGAAGGATTTCGCAAATGCGATAGCTGTTGACCAAGCGATGGCCGCCATTGCCACGATTATCCCCTGTTTTTCAGCAACATTTTGGTCAAAAAGAGGCTATTTTGCAAGGCCCCCTAACGAACTATTTTCCCGCAGACACCCTCATCGAGAATTCCCGGATGGCATCATGGATCCGCTCTCCTCCCACATCAAAAAGATCGTTGTGACCGGCGTTTGGGATGCCCATGAAATGCTTGTCTGCCGAGCCGGCGGCAGCCACGAGTTTTTTCCCGTGAGACGGGCTGATGAGTGTGTCCATCTCGCCATGGATCACCAGCAGCGGCGCTTTGACCCGCGGGATACGTTTTAGATTCGGAAAGCGGTCGCGAGGGAAAATGGGCAGTGGAATCCGCACGGCGAAGGCGGAGGTGAACGGGGAAATCAGGACAACTCCCGCCGGATTTTTTCTCTCCGCAAGCCAGACCGACGGGCCACTGCCGACAGAGCGCCCGATGATGATGATTTTTTGGGGAGAGATGCCACGGGTGGAAACAAGATAGCTCCATGCGGCCTCGATGGCGGCTTCACAAGTAGCCTCGGTGGGCGTTCCGCTCGATCTACCATAGCCGGGAAAATCATAGGCAAGCACCCCAAACCCTTGGTCTGTCCAAGCATCCATCAGATGGATGCCATCGACAAACGCCAAGGTTTTCAGCGGGCGCGTCCAGCTCCAAGTGCCAATCAGCCATTTTCGCCAATGCATGCCAGCAAGCGTGCGGGTTTACCACTTTGGGTCAAGGAGGAAGAGGAATAGGAAGAGGCAGTTCGGAGGTTGGGCTTTATCCTGGGTTCAGCATCCGCCTTTAAAATCCATTCTGAAGGCTTGCAGAGGGCGGTAATTCCGTCATTGTTCATAATACAACAACTTTGAACGACCATGGAATGGAAAGGCAGAAGAGAAAGTGAGAACGTGGAAGACGTGCGCGGCGAGAGAACCCGCGGCGGAACGGGAGGGACGGGCGGCGGTGGCATCGGTCTGTTGATGACGATCGGTAAGATGTTCGGCTTCAAGGGGGTCCTCGCGGCGTTGTTGGTGGGAGGGGTGCTTTGGAAAATGGGAATCGTGGATCCAAGCATGTTGTTAGGCGGGCCACCCACGGTGACGCGTGAGCAGATTCAAGTAAGCCCGGAGGAAGAGGAGCGCTTTAACTTCGTGAAGGTGGTTTTGGCGGATACGGAGGATACATGGACCAAAGAGTTCGCCCGGCACGATAAAAAGTATCAGCCGCCCGTGCTCAAGGTTTACCGGGGACAGGTGAATACCGGCTGCGGGATGGGCAGCGCATCGGCGGGGCCGTTCTATTGCCCGGCAGATCAGAATGTTTATATCGATCTGAGTTTCTATGACGAGCTGGCGGAGACGTTCAATGCCCCAGGGGATTTTGCCCAAGGTTATGTGGTGGCGCACGAGGTGGGCCACCATGTGCAGAAATTGTTAGGCTACTCGGATAAAGTGGCGGCGATGCGGGCAAGGCCGGATTACAATCAATACTCGGTGCGGCTGGAACTCCAAGCAGACTTCTATGCGGGCGTCTGGGCACACCACAACAAGGAATATCTCGAGCGCGGCGACATCGAAGAAGCGATGCGTGCGGCCAATGCCATCGGTGACGATGCGATCCAGAAAAAAATGCAGGGGAAAATCGTGCCCCATGCATTCACTCATGGCACTTCCCAGCAACGGATGCGCTGGTTCAACAAGGGCTTGGTGAGTGGAAAAATTGAAGACGGCGATACGTTTTCAATGCCGTATGAACAGCTTTGAGTGAAGCCCTGATTCAGCGGCTGCCGGCGACGGCCATTTCAAGCGTGTAGAGGGAATCCATGGCGGTGATGAACAGGGTTTTATGATCCTTGCCGCCGAATGTGACATTCGCCGTCCATCCTTCCGGGATGGAAATTTCACCTAGTTTCACGCCTTGTTTGTCGAATACGGTAACGCCTTTTCCAGTGAGATAGAGATTCCCATCGGCATCGAGCGTCAGGCCATCCGAGCCCATTTCACAGAAGACTTTGCGGTCGGTGAGCTTGGCATCGATCGCGATTCTATATTGATAGGTCTTGTTCGCGCCGATGTCCGCAACGTAGAGTGTTTTCCCGTCGCTGGTGCCGATGATGCCATTGGGTTGGACCAGGGTATCATCCGCGATGCTGGGGTTCTTCGAGCCTTTGGGGAGGAAGTAAACGCGTTGTTTTTCCTGCTCGGGTTTTTCGCGATTCTGCCAGTAATCCCGCTTATAGAATGGATCGGTGAAATAGAGGCCACCTTGCGGGCGAGGCCAGAGATCGTTGGGGCCGTTGAAGAGTTTCCCTTCGAATTTATCCAACACAATCGTGACCTTTTGAGTTTTGGTATCGATGCTCCAGATTTGGCCTTCCTCATCAGCGCAGGCGAGGAGCTTCCCAAATGAATCAAAGTGCAGCCCGTTGGCGCGACCCGTTCTCTTCATGAAATCGGTGACTTCTCCCGTCTCGACGGACCACTTGAGGATGCGGTTGTTCGGCTGGTCCGTGAAATAGACGTTGCCCTCGGCATCGGCGGCGGGACCTTCGGTGAATTTGTAGCCCTCGGCCGCGAGCTTGAGTGCAGCGCCGGGCGCAATTGGAATTTGGCCGTGTGTGAATGCGACGGTGAGCGGGAGGAGGAGGAGGATGGCCTTCATAGGTGAGATTCTTAAAGAACTTGAGGAGGTTTACAAGAAACCTCCTCATGTTAGATAAAAAATAAGCTGAATCTCAAGTATTCAGAGTTTTTGGATGTAAGCGATGCTCTGTTTGATACTCGCGATGGCATCGGGAGATTGGTCCTGCTCGACGTGGCAATGTTTCACTCCAGCCGCTTCGGCAGCGATCATGATGGGTTCCATCGGGATGATTCCATTGCCCAGCTCTTTAAACGCATCGTCGGACATGGAGCCGTAAGAAGGGCTGGCGATGCCCTCTTTGAGATCTTTGAGGTGGAGTTGGGAAACGCGGCCTTTGAGTTTTTGAATTAGCATAACCGGTTCAACACCAGCGGCCTTGACCCAGAAAACGTCGATCTCGAATTGCATGTCTTCCGAGAATTCCTCCATGAAGATATCGTAGCCGGATTTGCCACCTTCTTTCGGCTCGAACTCGAAATTGTGATTGTGGTAAGCGAGTTGGATTCCAGCTTGTTTGGAAAGGACGGCGGCTTTGTTCGCGTTTTCAGCGACCTTTTTATAGGCATCGAGTGACCCACGGTTTTCGTCCTTGAGGTAGGGAATGACGAGGTGGCTGAGGCCGAGAATTTTTGCTTTATCGAGGATTTTGAGAAAGTCAGAAAACTCCGCATCCTTCGGATTGATGGCGGTATCCCATTCGAAGTGGCTCGAGTTGATTTCAAGGCCGGCCTCCTTCGCTCCTTGGATCAATGGGTCTGCGTTGGGAAATCCATAAAGCTCCACCTGCTTGTAGCCTGCGGCGGCCACTTGCTTGAGTGTGCCCAGAGGATCGGCGGCGAGCTGCTTGCGGAGGGTGTAAAGCTGAATCCCGAAGTTTTTCCGGTAGGCATTGTCTGCCTCAAGTGCGAAGAGCTTGCTCGTCTGGGTGAGGGCGAGGGTGGCGGCGGCGGTATTTTGAATAAATGTTCTGCGCTTCATGGGAAGATTCCTAAGGGATAAGCCGCTGAACGCCAAGCATTCTTATCGGGTCAGCCTTTCCCTACTTTTTCTTGCCGTAAGCCGAGGCGAGGCTGACCTCGTTGGCGGATGATTTCCCGGCGGTGAAGTCATCGAGATTGCGGAGGGTGGTCTCGCTGATGTTGCGGAGGGCCGTATCGGTGAAATACGCCTGGTGGGAGGTGACAAGCACGTTTGGAAAAGTGAGGAGCCGCTGGATCACATCGTCCTGGATGATTTGGTTGGAGAGATCCTGATAGAAAAGATCGCCTTCTTGTTCATAGACATCAATGCCGAGGTATCCCACCTTGCGGGATTTAAGGGCATCCACCATTTCCACGGCATTGATCAAAGCACCGCGGCTGGTGTTGATGATCATCACGCCATCGCGCATCTTCGCCATGGTCCGCGCATTGACCAAATGGTGGGACTCGGGGGTGAGCGGGCAGTGCAAGCTGATGATGTCAGACTGGGCGAACAACTCCTCAATCGTCACATAGCTGCCACCCAAGGCGCTGAATTCGGGGTTTTCAAAAGGATCGCTACCGATCACGCGGCAGCCAAGAGCGGCCAGCGGCTTGACAGTGAGGCAGCCGATTTTCCCGGTGCCGATGATGCCCACGGTCTTGCCATGGAGATCGAACCCCATCAGGCCTTCGATTGAAAAATTTCCTTCTCTCACGCGGTTGTAGGCACGGTGGTATTGGCGATTGAGGGTGAGGATCATGCCCAGGGCAAATTCAGCGACGGCATACGGCGAATAGGCCGGCACTCGTCTCACGCTGATGCCGCATGCGTCGGCCGCCTCAAGATCCACCTGATTGAAACCGGCGCAGCGCAGAGCGATCAAACGAATGCCCGCTTTCGCGAGGATACCGATCACCCCCGCATCGAGCTGATCGTTCACGAATGCACAAATCGCTTCAGCACCAGTCGCGAGGCTGGCGGTATCCGAGGAAAGGCGCGCTTCGTGGAACACAAGCTCATGGGCGGCTTGCGAGTTGGCGGCTTCGAGAAACTGCTGATCGTAAGGTTTGGTGCTGAAAATGGCAACTTTCATGGTTATCTCGCCAGCTTAAACCGCTTTCACCCAAAAGCGATACGGAAACCGACTCACTTCCGTTTGACCTTTCGCGCCGTTCCGCCAATTTCCCGTGAAATGATTTTCACCGAAAAACAAATCGCCTCACTTGCCAAAACCATGTCCATCGAGGCCATGGAGCTTGCCAGCCTGATCCGGCAAGGCGCCTCCCACAGCTTTCAGGCCGGGGCATACCTTTTTCACGAATCCGCCCCACGGCTCTGGATGGGCATCATGGAAAAAGGTGAAATTGAAATCATCCGTGGCAACCATGGCAGCAGCACCCGCCTTGCCACGCTCACGGCGGGCACCGCCTTCAGCGAGGGAGTGATGTTGGATGATCTTCCCCATTCCGCGTCCGCCGTCGCCCTAACAGATACCGAGGCTTGGCTCATCCCGCGTGAGGTGTTCGATGAGCTTCGTGTGAGCAAGCCCGAGGTATTTTACCGGATGGTGGGGCACATTGCCCGCCGCCTCAGCACCCGCTTGCGGGCGGCGAACGAGAGGACGTTTTCAAGCAAGGCTCCCATCGTAGCCACCTGGCGTAAAGAGCGTGATTCCCTCGGCGAGCGCGAGCTGCCGGACAATGCCTACTACGGCGTGCAAACCCTGCGCGGCATGGAAAATTTCCCCATCTCGGGCATTCCGCTCAATCACTTCGGCCACTTCGTCCGGAGCCTTGCTTACGTGAAAAAAGCCGCCGCCAGCGCCAATCGCCAGCTCGGTGTGGTGCGGCCCGAGCGGGCCGATGCGATCATCGCGGCCTGTGATGAAATCATCGCCGGAAAATGGCACGAGCATTTCACCATTGATATGATCCAAGGCGGTGCCGGCACCTCCACGAACATGAATGCCAACGAAGTGATTGCGAATCGGGGTCTGGAAATCCTCGGCCACCGCAAAGGGCAATACGAATTTCTCCACCCCAACGATGATGTCAACCGCTCTCAATCCACCAACGATGCATATCCCACCGCCATCAAACTTGGAGTGATTCTAACACTTCGCGATGCCACCTCCGCCTTGCGGGAACTCAAGCAAGCCCTTGAAAACAAAGCCACCGAGTTTTCCGAGATCCTGAAAATGGGCCGCACGGAAAACCAGGATGCCGTGCCCATGACCTTGGGCCAGGAGTTCAGTGCCTATGCCGCAAGCATCGGCGATGGCTTCCGTTTCCTGGAGCGCGCCTCGGAAGAGCTGCTCTCCGTAAACATGGGGGCCACCGCCGTGGGCACCGGCATCAACAGCCCGCCCGGCTACGCCAAGCTTTGCACCAATCGCCTCGCGGAGATCAGCGGCTTGCCGGTCTATCTCGCTGCCAATCTCGTGCAATCCACACAAGATTGCGGGGCCTTCGCCCTGATGAGCGGTGCGATGAAAACCGCCGCCGTCCAGCTCTCGAAAATCTGCAACGACCTCCGATGGCTCTCATCCGGCCCGCGTTGTGGATTGTATGAAATCCGCCTGCCCGCCATGCAGCCGGGATCTTCGATCATGCCCGGCAAGGTCAACCCGGTGATCCCGGAAGTGGTGAGCCAGGTATGCTACCAGATCATCGGCGCCGACGTGACCATCGCCATGGCCGCCGAGGCCAGCGAACTCGAACTCAACATGGCCGAGCCGATCATCGCCTTCAATCTGCTCTTTGGCCTAACACTTTTGCGCAATGCGGCCATCACCCTGCACACCCGGTGCATTTCCGGCATCCAGCCGAATATCGAGAGATGCCTCTCCTACGTGCAGAATTCCATCGGCCTCGTCACCGCGCTCAACCCGGTTTTAGGATACGAGCGGAGTGCCGCCATCGCCAAGGAGGCCCTCGCCAGCGGCGGCAGTGTTTATGATCTGGTGTTGGCAAAAGGTTGGCTCAGCAAAGAGCAGTTGGATGATCTCCTCACCCCTGCCAAAATGACTAGGCCGAGGTGATGTAGAGAATTGATATCACCGCGCACACGGAACTTTGGAGTGCGGTGGGCATCACCGCTTTGGCACAGGACCCGGACTCCTCACAGGATGCCTTCCTCATAAACAAACACCTCCGCGTTCGGATCCCGCAGCGAATCGACAAAACGCTCCCATTCGTATTTTTCCTCATTGGAGGGCGTGGCGGGGTTTCCACCTGCATCCACATTTGCGATGAGAAATTTGATGGGTGCATCCGGGCCGGCGCTGTGGCGGATCTTGCCATGCAGCGCGAGCATCCGTGCCGGCGAGAGCGACCATCCTTCATCTAACAAAACCACGCCCGCCGGTGCATCCGCGAGAGCGCGGGCCACTTCCGCTTCCGCGCCGGTGTCCATCACGGCCACGGGATGCCAGGCGGCGGGATGGACGCGCAGGCGCTGGAGCATAAAGGGACGGAGCATTTCCCGAGTCAGGCCACTGCCGCCCACATCGAGGACGAGCACGCCATCAAGCGGTTTCTCATCCGTTTCGATGCGGTCGGTGACCGTGAGTTCCCGCCAAAGCGCGCGGTGGCTGCGGCCTTGGAAATCCAGCCGGGCAAGCACACGCCGTCCGTTATTCCATGCGAGCAACCAAAGAACCGCGCGAGGCAACAAGCCCCAGACGAAGGTGGCGAACAGGAGAAACTCCCACCATGCCGCGGGGCCGGGTGCGAGGCTGCCCGTGCGGCCTGGCAGCCAGCGTGAGGCATCGATCACCGCCGCATCCGGCGCGGCGCCCGGCCACCAGGGTGCCCATGATAATGAGAGAAACCTCACCCCGTTTTCCAACACCCCACGCATCGCCAGATCGGTGGTGGTTTCCCAAAAAAAGCCGACGTGCTTGACCATGACCATGCCTGCCAGGCCGGTAAGGATTCCGATGTTGAACCAAATGCCCGCCGCTTGGGTGAGCCGTGCGATGCGCCAGAGAATCGCCGCGCGAGGGGTGCCGCCGCCTTCCATGAGATTGCGCCACCAGCCATCCGGGCCATTTCCCGAGAACTTCCGCGCCAGCTTGCCGATCAGCGCTTGCACTCCGCTGAATCCCTCCGCCGCCTTCCGCCGCAGCAGCCACGCGCCGAATGCGGTGAGCAGAATCAGCCATTGGCCGCCTATTAGAATCGCGAGGAAAAGCACCACATTGATCCCACCCTTGTCCTTGTCCCACAAACCAAGCATCGCCGTGATGCCACCCAGAAAGGTGAGGATGCAGATCCCCGCGCCGAGCAGGCCGAGGGTGTTGGAAAAATTTCTCCCGGCACCGCTTGTCTTTATTTCCGCCAGCCATACGCGCAGCCCCTTCCGCCGGGCCTCGGAACCTGTTAGCCCGCGAATGGCACCCACCACCGCGCTGCGCTGCGCGGCGGTGATCGCGGTGGGAGTGGTGAGTTCCTGTTCGAAATCCACCAGGCTCTCCAAGCTCCACGGCGGTGGCTCTTTGTCCATTCAGGGGCGGTTTGCGATTTGCTTGCGGAAGAGCGGGATCAGCTCGGCATCCATCCAGGCGAATGCCGCATCAAGGCCGCCTTCGAGGTAAATTTTCCCGATTGATGCCTCCACCCGTGTGGGATTGCCGAAGGCGCTGAGAAAATCGTTGGAAGTCAGGCGGGTGAACCACTCGCCATCCATGGAATTGCGCTCCTTGAGCACGAATTGGCGGGCGAACAACGCGAGCACGGCATCACCCACCCATGCGGCTTCCCTTTCTTTGCGGAGTTCTTCGTCTTTGCGGCTCACGAGTGGGAGCATGCACGATCTTAGAAGGGCCGCGCGATCTTTTCCGTGCGCTCCCGGGCGATTTTTTCCCGCAGCCGGGTTTCCGAATCCACATCCCAGTAGCCGGGCTGGAGTTCGAGAAACACCGAGGTGTAGGGCAAGGCCGACGTCGTGCGAACCACCAGCACATCGAAGTTCTTGTTCGCATCCTCTAACAAAGTGAGCAGCGATTGCTGGTCCAGCTCGGTGGTTTCATGGCCATGGAACGCGCCTTTGATGCGTTTCCGGTAGTCATCGATGCCCGGTGCGAAATCATTCTCCACCGCTCTCACCTCGCGGGTGACGTAAACATTGGGCCGGACATTTTCGGTTTTTTCGAGAGCATTGAGCACGTAATCGAGCGCTTCCGGCACCTCGACATCTGCGGAAACCTGGCGCAATCCGGGACGATTGTGCGCGGGAAACGAGGCTTCGGCGATGACGATCCAGTTCCGGTAGCCGAGTTGATTCGCCTGCCGATCCACTGCCGCCTGCCACGAATCGTCCGCCCGCATGCCCGCGCAGCCGAGCGACACCATTGCCACTCCGCAAGCAACAAGACTGCGCCCAAGAACCATGCCTGTTTCAATAGGCCCTTGAACCTGAACTGTCAACGGGTTGGCGATGATGATTTTCCAGACAGCGGCGCGGCTACGGCGGGCATTTCCACGGTGGGATTCGCCACGTGAGGGAAACTCTCATCCGCCTGCGGCAAATATTCAGGCACGACACTCTGGTCGTGCTGCCCATGAGACGGGCAAGAGAAGTGCTTCGGAAAGCCGGCTGGACCGCGCTTGGGCAGATCTTTCGCGTTCCTTCGGCATGCGCCCCGGCAGTGGCGCACCACCTTTTGGTAGAATCAGGAATTTTCACGATTCATCAATCTAGCGCTAGAATCCGCCCCGGCCCTGCGTAAAGCTCGGTCCATGATCCAGTGGTTCGCGCGGAATGACATCGCGGCAAATTTTCTCCTCTTCGGGCTTCTTCTGTGGGGTGGCTGGTCGATGATGGAAAAGGTGCCGCTGGAAGTGCAGCCGGCGATTGTTTTCAAACAGGTCGATATCAACGTCTCCTACCGCGGTGGCAGCCCGGAGGATGTGGAGCGCGCGGTGATTCTTCCCATCGAGGGCGCACTCGAAGGGCTGCCGGGTGTGGATTTCATCGAATCCCGTGCGACGAGCGGCAACGCCCGCATCACCGTCAACGCCGATGATGATCAGGACCCGCGCGAGCTGATGGATGAAATCAAAACCCGGGTGGAACGCCTCAATAGTTTACCCGGCGAAACGGAGCCGCCTCAGGTCTCGATTCCAAGCAGCGCCGCATGGTTTGATGTGATCAAGATCGCCATCGTCGGTGACATGGATGAATCCGACCTGCTGCGGGCGGCCCGCCGCGTGCGGGATGACCTGATTGAGATGCGCGGCATTTCACAGGCCGTCGTGCTGGGGTCGAATCCCTTGGAAATCGCGATCGAAGCCGATCCGATGCGGCTGCGTGACTACGGGCTCACTTTTGCCGAACTCTCCGCCGCCATCCAGCGCTCGTCACTGGATTTACCGGCAGGCCAGATCCAGACGGATGAAGGAAACCTCATGATCCGCTCAAAGGGCCAAGCCTACACCCGCGCGGATTTCGAGAACATCGTGATCAGCAACAACCAAGGCTCCGAGGTGAGGCTGGGCAGTGTGGCAAGTGTGACGGATGGATTCGAAGAAGGGCGGCAGCTCCACCGCTATAACGGGAAACCCACGTTGTTGGTGGAAGTGCTGCGGCTCAATGATGAAAACGCCTTGGAAATCGCCGCTCTGGTCAAGCGTTACGCCGCCACCGCTGCCGAGCGGTTTCCCGCAGGGATCTCGCTGCATGTCTGGGATGATTCCTCGGTGGAGCTCGAGGGCCGGCTGGGCACCTTGGTCAACAGCATGCTGCAAGGCGGGCTGCTGGTCCTGATCGTTCTGGGGCTTTTCCTGCGGCCGATGATTGCTTTCTGGGTGGTGCTGGGAATTCCGGTTTCCTTCGCGGGCGGCTTCATCATGATGCCATACTTCGGCATCACGGCCAATGTGATGAGCATCTTCGGCTTCATCATCGTGCTGGGGATCGTCGTGGATGACGCGATTGTCACCGCGGAAAATATTTACACAAAACTCAAGGACGGGGTCGAGCCGATCATCGCGGTGACGGAAGGTGCCAGGGAAGTCGCCGTGCCGGTCACCTTCGGTGTTCTCACAACCATTGTGGCGTTTATCCCGCTGATGTTTTTCGATGGCTTCTACGGCTCTTTCAGCAGACAAATCCCGCCGGTGGTGGGGGCGGTCCTGATCTTTTCATTGATCGAGTCCAAGCTGGCGCTGCCATGCCATCTGAAATATGTGAAGGTGCATCGCAAGCGGCTCAATCCCTTCGAGCGGTTTCAAAAGAAAATCGCCGATAGCCTGGAGACGTTCGTGGTGCGGATTTACGATCCCGCGCTGCGGTTTGCGGCCCGCCATCGTTATGGCACTCTGGCGCTTTTCCTCGCAGTGGGCATGGGCTCGATTGGGATCCTCAGCAGCGGCCGCCTTGGCTTTGTGAACATGCCTGCGATTGATGAGAACCGGGTCAACGCCCGCGTCCAGATGCCGAGTGATACGCCGGTGCAAATCACCGATGACCGCGTCATGCAGGTCGCGGCGGTGGTGGATCAACTGCGCAAGGAGTTTGTCGATCCCGCGACGGGCGAATCATGGATCCGCGACATGGTGACCTCCAGCGGTGGTCGCCTGGGCCGCCCGGGATACGATCCAAGGACGGGGTCCGTCACCATCAACGTGCTCGATCCCGCAATGCGCTCGGAGCCGGGGCCGAAGAACAGCGAGATCGCCAGCCGCTGGCTTGAACTCGTCGGCAAACTCCCCGATGTGGAAAATTTGAGAATCTCCGGCGACCGCGGCGGTGGTGGCGGGGACAATGAGTTGGAATCCTTGGAAGTGGAAATACGCGGCCCGGCCTCCGAAGTGAAAACCGAGCTCACCCGGGAGGTGGAGGATCTTCTTGAAGGCTACCAGGGCATCGCCAGCGCTTGGAACAATGCGGGCGGAAATCGCGATGAGTTGCTGATTACCATCCGCCCGGAAGGGGAGTCGTTGGGTCTGACCCAGCGGGATCTCGCCAATCAGGTGCGCGCCGCGTTCTTCGGCCAGCAGGCCCAGCGCGTGCAGCGGGACCGCGATGATATCCGGGTGATGGTGCGCATGCCACTGGCCCAGCGGCAGACGCTCAGCACACTTGATCAACTCCGCATCCGCACACCCGCCGGGGGCGAGGCGCCGTTTCATTCGGTGGCCACCGCCCGCTTTGAACGCGCCCGCTCGGACATCACCCGCATCGATGGCGCACAGGTGGTTTCCGTTTCCGCGCAGCCGGTTGATGAAACCGTGGACGTGGTGGCCATCTCACGGAATCTCGCGCCCCAATTGAATGCCATTTTCAATCAACATCCTGAATTGAGCTGGCGCTACGATGGCTATGTGGCGGAGCACGAGGAAACCAAACAACGCACGCTCATTGGGGGCATCGCGCTGTTTGTGGTGCTCTACGCCCTGTTGGCGATTCCATTCCGTTCGCTCTATCAGCCGTTTTTTGTCATGCTGGCGATCCCTTTCGGGGCGATCGGTGCCCTCTTCGGCCACCTGATCATGGATATCACGCCCTCGTATTTATCCGTCTTCGGTATTCTAGCGCTGGCTGGGGTGGTGGTGAATGATTCGCTGGTGATGGTGGATTTCATCAACCAGCGGAAACGCGAGGGAAGGGATGTTTTCGAAGCGGTGATCGAGTCCGGGACCAAGCGTTTCAGGCCCATCCTTCTCACTTCGCTGACCACCTTCGTGGGACTGGTGCCGCTGATTTTTGATCGTTCATTGCAGGCGCAGCTTTTGATTCCGATGGCGACGTCGCTGGCATTCGGTATCTTGTTCGCCACGGGGATCACGTTGTTTTTGATTCCCACGGCCTACCTCGCTGCCGAAGATATCGTCGGCCACCTGCGGCGTGGGTGGGCATGGTATCGGCGTCCTTTCCGCCGGGATGACGACTTGCAGGGGACAGGCGGAAGGCTTGAAGAAACGATCTAGAAGAACCATGCGAATTCCTATTTTAAACCGTGTTTCATGCTGCCTGTTGGCTGGCGCTTTCGTCTTATCGCCTTCCTGTGAATCCGGGCGATTTGGCAGCCCGGTGGAGGCCCTGTCAATCCGCACTCCCGGCTCGTGGGCGGTGGCTTCCAGTGGCAGGGAGCGGCAGATTTCCAGCGGCTGGCTCGCGAGTCTCGGAGATGCCGGGCTCACCCGCACCGTGGAGGAGGCGCTTTCGAACAATCGGGATTTAAAGGTCGCCGCAGCCCGTTTCCGTGAAGCGAAGCAAGCCACGATCATCAGCCGTTCACGCAGCCTGCCATCCGTGGGGCTCGCGGGAAATGCCAACGCCAGAGATTCTTCCGGCAGCTCCGACGACCGCACCTACGGGCTCAATCTCGCCGCCGCATGGGAGCCGGATCTCTGGGGCCGGCTGCGCGATCTGAACCGCGCCACCGATGCGGTGGAGCGGGCGGCCCTGGAGGATTTCCGCGGGGCAAGGCTTTCGCTGGCGGCGAACACCGCGAAATCCTGGTGCAACCTGATTTCCGCGGAACAGGAAGTGGTGCTCGCCGTGGAAACCTTGGATTCATTCGAGAAAAACCTGCGGATCATCGAGCGCAACTACGTCGGCACGGGGGAGGGCGCGCTGGATATCCAGTTCGGTCGCACCAATGTTTCCTCCGCCCGGCGCGCGCTCGAGCAGCGGAAGCAGGATCGTGAGGAAGCCGCGAGAGCACTCGAGCTGCTGCTAGGCCGCTATCCATCCGGCACGGCCAGAGCAAGCAACGAACTGCCCCGATTGAGCGGTTCCGTTCCCGCGGGGATTCCAGCGGATCTCGTCGAACGCCGCCCGGATCTGGCGGCGGCCCGGGCGAATCTGTTTGCCAGCGCTCGCCTTGCGGATGCGGCGCGGAAAGCGCTTCTACCATCATTTTCCATCACCGGAGGCAGCGGCATTTCCACCACCCGCCTCGCCGACCTGCTGGATGCGGGTGGGCTTATCAACACGGTCGCAGCAAGATTTTCCCAAGTCATCAGCGAGGGTGGGGCGATCCGCGCGGAGGCGAGAGCGGCCTTGGATCGGAACGATGCCGAGCTGAATGCCTACGCCCAAACGGCCCTCATCGCCTTCCGTGAAGTGGAATCCTCACTTTCCGCGGATCGATCCTTGGCCACGCAGGAAAAATTCCTGGCCTCCGAGCTGGAACAAGCCGCCCTCGCCGAGCGCCAGGCGGAGCGGGATTATTCCGAGGGCATCAACGCGAACATCCTCTCCGTCCTCGAAGCCCAACGCCGCGCCAACAACGCCCGCGCCAGCATGATCCGCCTCAGAAACCAGCGCTTGCAAAACCGCATCGATCTCCATCTCGCGCTTGGCGGCGATTTTCAGACCCCACCTACCCGATGAACCCGGTGATTTTCACAAAAGAATCCCCTCACCGACTTCGTATTTGTTATTTCCCGCGATCTGGAAGAACATTGCTTTAGAAAATCATCATGCTTTCCCGAGTTCTCATCCCCATTTTCATCCTTGCGCTGGGCGTCGGCGCGTGGCTCTGGCTTGGCAAACCGGTGGAGGAGTTAAAGCCCACCCGCCAAGCGCCGCAGAAACTGGAAACCACCCGCATCGAACTCAATCGGACGCGTTTTCCAGTCATTCTTGAAACCCAGGGAACCGTGAGAGCCCATCATACCACCACGCTCACGGCCCAGGTTTCCGGCACGGTGAAATCGGTGAGCAAGGTGTTTGAGGACGGCGCGTTTTTCGAGCAAGGCGACGTGTTGTTGGAATTGGATCCTTCCGATCTACAGGCCCAGCTTGTTGCTTCCGAATCCCGGCTTGCACGGGCGGAGGCGGCACTTGCCCAGGAAGAAGCCCGTGCCAAGCAGGCCCGGCTGAACTGGGAGGACATCGGTTACAAAGAAGCCCCCTCGCCTCTCGTCCTGCGGGTGCCGCAGTTGAAAGAGGCCAATGCGAACGTCACCGCCGCCAACGCGGACCTCGATCAGGCCCGGCGGAATCTTGATCGCACGAATATCCGCGCCCCCTTCGCCGGTCGCGTGAAGACCCGCCTGGTCGGCCTCGGCCAGGCGATCGGCGGCACCACATCACTGGGTGAGATTTTTGCGACAAACTACGCGGAGATCCGCCTGCCGCTATCCGCTTCACAAATCGCCTTTGCCAAGCTGCCTACCCGCGATGATGACGCGCCGGTAAATGTAACCCTGACCGACGCGCTGGGTTCGAGCACCGTTCCCCAATCCTGGCAAGCGAGGATCGTCCGCACGGAAGGTGCTTTGGATGAGGCGTCACGCGAGTTGTTTGCCATTGCCCGCATTGATGATCCCTTCGGCCTTCTCTCAGGCAAGCCGGAGCTCCGCATCGGCCAACCGGTGAGAGCCGCAGTGGAAGGCATCGTGCTGGAAGATGTGTTCGTGCTTCCTCGCAGCGCCTTGCGCGGGCTGAACCGGGTATTTCTCATCGAGCGGGAAACCCTCACCATCCAGCGCACCGAGGTGGTGCCGGTCTGGAGCACTCCCGATGTTCTGGTCGTCCGCGAAGGACTG
>JBBRIB010000017.1:0-16852 GCA_038221745.1 Verrucomicrobiales bacterium | reverse complement strand
CGAGCCGGAGTTCATGAAAGCATGTGCGGGATCATGGTTGATCTGCTCGGTCACCATCGATCTCACCACACAGATATCATCTGCGATGGCACCGATATGAGGAAACAATTCCGAGATCTCTATCCCGCTGCTTCCCCATTTTTTAAACTTGGTGAAAGAGCCGCGGGCGATGAGCTTGCTGCCTTGGAGCTGGGCGAGTTGCTGGCCTGCGGTGAAGGACTCGGGAAACGCCTGGCCATTGAGACGATCCAGTTCCGGCTTGGGATCAAAGGACTCCAGATGGGAAGGACCGCCTGCCATACAAAGGTGGACGATGCGTTTGGCCCTAGCCGGAAAATGCAAGCCACCTTGGGTTTGGAGGAAAGGCAACGCGGAGTTATTAGAAGCCAATAACTGCGAGAGTGCCATTCCGCCGATACCGGCGAAGCTCTTTTGTAAGAACGTGCGACGGCTGAAACTTTGCTGGCGGCGCTCAAATTCAGCGAGGAGTGGATCTTTCATCATTTAATAACGGGTGATGGTTTCGTGAAGATTGAGGATCACGCGGCAGAGTTGCACCCATGCGGCAAGCTCGGCGGGATCGCGGCCTGTGACTGGATTGGATTGGCCGGTCTTCAGCAAAGCGATGGCATCCTCGGGCTTCGACTTGTATTGATCCATCTGCGTGGCGAGAAACTTTGTTAGAGATTCCAATTCGTTTGGCTTGGCTTCACGCGAAAGGGCAAGGCGCATCGCATAGAGGATTTTTTCGGCCTCACCCGCACCGTCTTTCTCACTCAGAATCCTCAAGGCAAAGCCACGAGCCGCCTCCACAAAGGAAGGATCATTCAAAAGCGTGAGTGCTTGTTGAGGACTGTTCGACTGGAATCGATCCGCCGTGCAGGTCTCGCGGCTGGGCGCATCGAAGCCCGCCAACATCGGATGCATGAACGTCCGTTGCCAATGCATATAGATTCCTCTGCGGTATTGATCGTCGCCACGGCTTGCCTCGTAATCACGCTCAGGGAAATTGAGATTCACGTAGTATCCGGCAGGTTGGTAGGGTTTTACGCTGGGACCACCGATGATATCGTCCTTGAGCAAGCCGGATATAAACAGGGCATTATCACGAATGAACTCGGCATCCAGCCGCCGTGGTGCCTGCTCACCTAACAGGCGATTGAAAGGATCTTTCTCTACAAGATCAGCTCGCATGGCCGCTTGCTGGCGATAGGTGCGGCTGTTCACCATCAAACGGACCATGTGTTTCACATCCCAGCCGGATTCCCGGAACTCTACCGCCAACCAATCGAGCAGTTGGGGGTGGGAGGGCCACTCGCCTTGATTGCCGAGATCATCAAGGACGTTTGAGAGGCCCTTGCCGAAGAATTGTTTCCAAAGGCGGTTGGAAAACTGTCTCGAAGTCAGCGGATTTTCCGCATCCACAAGCCACTTCGCAAGATCCAGCCGGGTGAGGCGCGAATCATCGCTCTGAACAGAAGCGTGCGGAAGGAAATGAGGTACGGCAGGTTTGACTTCTTCAGCAGGTGCCATCCAGTTTCCACGGGGCAGCAGATGAGTGCTCGGAATCTTATCCGCGGGAACACCTTGTGCCACCAATGAATGGGCGAATCCTCCCCGGCAACCGATGATTTGAGAGCGCAGGTTCTTATAGCTTTCCGGGATCTCGGACTCCGGCTTGTTTGCTAAGAACCAAGCTGCGGCAATTTCCTTTTGATGCGATTCACTCCGATTCGCCGGCTGCAGGCTGAGTGCCGCCGTGAGATCATTGCGAAGGGCATTTTCATTTCCGGGAATGGCATCTCCGAAAGGTGTGATGCTGAAGCGTACTCTGCCAATGTCTGCGGAAGCAAGAGTCACTCGGAGCACCCTCCCATCGCTTGCAGGGGATGTGCTTGTTAGGTGATAAACCGCATGCTGCGCATGAGAGGCGGCATCCTGAGGTTCTTCCCATGGTGCCGGGGCAGAGCGCCATTCGGCTTCGAGAAGCGGGCCATCTTGCCCGTTATTGTATTTATGAGGCGTGCGCCGGTCCGCCTGACTCCATGCAAGTGTGAGTGGAGCCTCGCTGGAGTTTTCATCTACTATAACAAAGGATGGTGTCACGGCGAATTTCCCATTGCTTTGGCGGCCTACTTTCCCAGCATTTTGTGGGGAGGGTAACGCTTCCAAGCGGATGGCCCGGATCGGCACTTCGGGAAGAGGCAAATCTATGGTGAGGATCTCTTCTTTAATTCCCGGCCCGGTAAAAACTACGGATTCATCTTCACTGATTTCAGAGGGTGTGCCTTTGATAACTTTCACGGCGGAGGGTAACAATGCATCCCAGCCTGTGGGATTGTCTGTCAGAAACACCGAAGTTGCGGTGGCCCATTCATCAATCTCAGTTTGATTTTCAGGCTTGATCAGTCCCGCAACGTGATCAACGCCACTTGCTTGAAGTTTTGCCAACCGCGTGAGCGTTGCGGCATTGATGGCCTGAAGCTCGGGCGGAAACGGAAAATCGTTATTAAACCCTTTGATGTCTGGATTGGGAGTGTATCCATAGTCGGCGTAAACACCCCACTCCCGTAAATCGGCAAAGAAGGCACCGAGCGAATAGTAATCCTTGGCGGTGATGGGATCGAACTTGTGGTCGTGGCACTCGGCGCAGCCTGTTGTTAGACCCATCCATGCGGCGCCCACGGCCCTGACACGGTCGCCCAGGTATTTGGCGAGGTATTCCTTCGGCTGTGCACCACCCTCGCGGGTCATCAGATTGAGACGAAGAAATCCGGTGGCCGTGAGCTGCTCATCACTTGGGTTCGGCAAAAGGTCACCCGCCAGTTGTTCAATGGTGAACTGATCAAATGGCTTGTTATCATTGAATGCCTTTATGACATAGTCTCTATATGGAAATATCCGTACGTTTTGATCTCCATGGTAGCCGACGGTATCCGCGAAACGAACCACATCCAGCCATGGCACTGCCATCCGCTCACCATAATGGGGGGAAGCGAGGAGGCGCTCGACTTGTTTCCGGTAGGCATCAGGGCTTTGATCTGCGAGGAAGGAATCCAATTCCCGGGGAGATGGCGGTAGCCCTGTTAGATCCAACGAAAGGCGGCGCAATAGAGTGGCTTTATCGGCAAGAGGTGATGGTTTGAGCTTTTCAGTTTCGAGTGAGCTGAGGACGAAAGCGTCGATCGGATTGGCGATTTCATCCGTATTTCCTGTCGGCTTCGGGACAGGAGCTTTCACTACGGGAGAGAAGGACCAATGCTCTTCATATTTGGCTCCCTGCTCGATCCACGCACGAACCAGCGCCTTCTGAGTGTTGGTGAGATCTTTGTGAAAATCCGGCGGCGGCATCACATCGTCAGGATCGCTGGAGAAAATCCGTTTGAGAATTGCACTTTCATCAGGCTTACCGGGGACGATGGCGCGTTCGTCCGAGTTCTTTAACTTGGCATAGGCTCCTTCTGGTGTATCAAGCCGCAGATCTTCCTTACGCGTCTTCGCATCGAATCCGTGGCAAGCGAAGCATGTGTTGGAAAAGATCGGACGGATGTGAGCGTTGAAAGTGACGATCTTTGGGATTTCAGGCGCGGTCGATTTTTCAAGCTCCGGTGAAACCACCGCAGCCGTGCTTTTTTGATCGCAACTACTGGAGACTACGGCGAAAACCAAGATTGGAATGTAGAGGAATTTCATGGAGCAAAAACTTGAATTTCATTGAGGCCACCGCCTTCGTTGGGATCGGTAAGCGGACGATCCAGTTTGCGATAGTGCGAAAAGCCGACAACCTTGAGGTAGCGAGCGCGCACAGGATCGAATCGGATGGACTCGATGGGAAAATCCACTCCGGGAGATGGTAGATCCATAATGCGCTGGAGTTCCCCCCGGAAGATTTCTCGAAATGATTGATTGTCAGAGGAAACCTGAATGCTGATTTCACAAAAACCTCGATCACCATGAGTGCGATTGCGGGTGTTCTGGAGTTCGATGCGACCTATAATAAAACTATCTAATAGATCTAGAGTGAATTCACCGGAATCGCCATTTGGCGCGAGCCAGAACGACCAATCCCCTGGTGATCCAGTATCATTGAAACGTCCGTCGGTTAGATTATCAGGGGGAAACGAGTTGCCATGCACACCCACATACCAAGCGGGGCTGGAAACGGGTTTTCCTGCCGCAAGATTACCCTGGGTCGTCTTGCGTTCAGAAGGCTTTGGCAATTGCCGCGCGGAGTCGCCAAGGTCCACTCGATAATCTCCGAGGGTGGAAATGAGGCGGGTTTTGTTGGTTTCCTTGACGATGGCAAGTGCCTCACCCGATAGCAGGCGTTTGCGGGGCGTGTTCTCGGCGGGAATTTCGATTTCTCCATCAAAAACTTCAGTTAGAATGACCGGACCTTCACTGCCCGTTCCCACCGCCACCCCGAACTCTGTGCCGAGATCGGTGATGCGCCCGGCAGGAGTATCCAGGTGGAAGCCATCCAGATGATGAGGAACCTTCACCGTCGCACGGCCATGGCTAACCTTCATTGAGCTATCTGAGGTCACTTGAAATTGGCATGGCCCTTCGAGGATGACGTTCACGCCACTGCGAAAACTGATTTGTGCGAAGCCTGAGTTGAGCTGTTGTGGCTGAGTAAGGGAAACGGGGGTGGCTCCGCTTTGCCAGGTGGCAGAGGTGACTCCGCTGAGATGGGCTGCGGGTTTTCCCATAGAACTCAACCACCAAGCACTCCCTAACAAGATGCAGGCTGCTGCTGCGAGAGTGACCCAATGTTTCATACGCCTGGAGGGAATTTTGTGGCTCGATGGGACTTCATGCGAGGCGCGATTGCGGATCAGCGCGGCATGGAGTTTCTGGCTCCGGCGGTAGTGCTCGCGAGCGGCGGCGGAGTGACTCAGAATTTGATTAAGCTCATCAATCAATGGCTCCGTGAGGGATTCATCAAAGAGCCGGACTAATAACTCTTCAAGGCGTGTTGAGTCGTATTCCGTTTTCATGATCGGGTCTGGCTGAGTTTTCCCTCCACACAGCTTTCGAGCATTTGGCGGATGCGATGGAGCTGGGCGGAGAGCGCGCCAGGAGTTAGATTTCTGGAATGTGCCATTTGCTGGACCGTGCTATCAGCTTCGTAGCGATGCAAAATCAACTCCCGCTTGTCGGCGGGTAATTGGGCGAGGCAATCACGCAGCGCGTGGTCCAGCGCTTGAGTCGATTCCGGATTGGAGTCATCCTCGGCAGCTAACAGTTCGAGAAGCTCCGGATCAAACACATGGCGGTCACGCGCAGCATCGCGACGGGCGGCCTTGACCTGGAAAAATGCGATGCGGCACGCCCACGGCATGAAGGGCTTTTCCTGATCGTATTCAGCGGCTTTGCGCCACAAGACGAGATTGGTTTCCTGGAGGACATCATCCGCCTTCGAGGCATTCGGGAGCAGGGAAAGAATGTAGGAATGCAGTGCGGCCTGATGACGAGTGATCAGCGCAACGAGATTTTCCTGAGGGTTTTGAGGCAGGTTCTGCATGGAGTCCTACCGTTATTACCGGAAAATCATCGAATCTTACGCAGAAAATATCGATTCCCTCGGAAAATCCCTACGGCAGCTCGCGGCCTTCGAGGATGGCTTGGGAAAATGGATCCCCTGCGGCTGCAAACTCGCGCAGATGACTCATGGCGAGTTCCTTTACCTCAAGGAAGGGATTCTCCATTGCTGCTGTGAGCACTTCCCATTCGGAAAAGCGCTCCAGCATAGTTTTTGCCTCGGCAAGTGTTGCGGTGGGAAGTCGTTTTTTGTAATCGGCACGGACCACGGATTCAAGGTGCTGGATATCATAGCGATCTTTGTCACGCCCGGTTTCCAATTTACTTTGAATGAGATCTAAAGGGTCCGGCAGCAAGGTTCCATCTTGCTTCAGGACTGCCCTTTCGCAAACACCCCCGAAGTCTGAAACTTCAAATTCATTCGGTTTCCTGAATACATCCAACGGGCAATCCAAGCCGTGGATGCGGATCATCCCGGTTTCGTTTACTGCGTCGATCAAGTCCGTCCCACTCACAGGAACCCATCCGGGGAGGCGGTGAAAGGTGAGCCCCCCGAAATCTTGACAGGCTTTTTCCAATACTTCGCACCATTCGTCGGCACTCCCCATGGGATCGAGCCAAACATCGCCGTCATAGGTCGAGCGGCTCAAGCCATGCGCGATGACAGCCAAGCCACCAAGAATCACCACCCGGTGCTTGCTGGCTAGGGGCTTGAAAAAAAGGTTTGTTGCTGTTTCCATGCTTCGACGCGTTTGTTCACTTGGGAAGCAATATACAAATAATCCGAAATCGAATCTGGATTATCCATCCAAGGCACACTGTTATCGGTGATTTTGCTCTTTTCCGGGCGCGGGCCGCGTTTCTCCAACATCCGCTTGCGTGCGAGACGTGCCGCGAAATCCTCCTGCAAGCGGCGAATGGATGGATGGTAGCGGGTCAATTTCACGAGCGCACCTTACCACAAATTCACCGCATGCAAAGCGCTAAAAGCAGGCCTATGGCTTGAGCAAAATCAACTTCGTGATGCGCCCGGTCACATTCCAATCCTGGACGTAGAGATTGCCATCCTTATCGAAGCTCAGGCCATGAGGTGCGGTGAAAATACCGAGTTTTTGCGCCTCTGGTGTAACCTTGAAATTCGCCCACTCTTTTTTGTTAGGGTTATCCCCTAGGAAGGCGACAGGCGTGCCGGATTTATCGAGAATCGTCACACGGGACTCGAGTTCGGCGACCGCCGCCGTGTCCCCCAGAATACTTACCGAACAAGGGCGGCGGAGATTCGAGGCGTGCACCCCGATCCAATTTCCCTCGAGGTCGAAATGAACCAAACGGCGTTTTTCCCGATCCACCACCAACAAGCGCGGCTCGCCGAAGCGGGTGTCGATGGCAAGGCCATGCGGGGTGTTGAATTGCTTCTCATCGTCCCCTTTGCTGCCGAAGGATTTGAGCAGCTTGCCCGTGGCATCAAACTTGTGGACGATGTTGGATCCGTATCCCATTGACGCGAAAATCGAGCCATCTGGCGCGACCGTCACGCCCGTTAGACCACCCCAGCCACCTGGGATCTCGCCGGTGTTTGCGTTGGGGATTTCGAGCAGAATTTTCCCTGTTGTATCGAGCTTGCAAACGCGCAAGGGCGGCTGATTGCTGTTGAGCTGGGCGCCATAAATGACCGCCTGCCCGTTTTCCTGGCGGATCGCCATGGCATGGAAGCCACGACACTCCGGGGCGATGGTTTTCACAAAGGTTCCATCAGGCTGATAGACCACCACCGATAGCTCGGAATCCGTGGAAACATAGATCAAACCACTTTGATCATCCACCACCACGCCGCCGTGGGTGGGGCCGATGATTTTACCGTCAGGCAGCTTGCCCCAATTCGGGACCGCCTCAAAAGACCAAGCACCGTTCCCCGTGCGGACTGCCGTCTGCGGCTCGTTTCCGGGTGGGGTATCATGATCGGGATGTGCAAGTGCAAACTGGCTCAAGAGGACAGGAAGGAGGAGGTATTTCATAATCAAGTGAGATCCTTCACGCTGCATTTCTGTTGTTCCACCAACTAAAATCTTTGAAATTTTTCATGCACTCCTTTGAATGATTTGCTGGATAGCGATTCATAAGAAGAAATTATTCATCGAATTCAATCCCTACAAGATAATTACCACTCGGTGAATCTAATCGAATTTTTACGTCACAATGACCTATTTACCAATGCCCTGAAAACTTTTTTTCTTTTCCCTTGCAAAGAGGTTTCTTTCTCCTACTCTTTTGTCTAGATTACCGAATGCACCTATCAAAAAAAGCTGAGTATGCGCTTCGCGCCACCATCAATCTCGGTATGGCCGCCGAGGTGGGACGGGCGACTGTCTCCGGAGCGGAACTTGCCGAGGTCAATCGCCTGCCATTGAAATTCATCGAGCGCATCCTTCAGGAACTTCGCGAAGCCGGCATCGTCGAGACCCATCGTGGCAAGTTTGGCGGTTATTCACTTGCCAAGCCCGCGAGCGAAATCGGCATCGGCCAACTCGTGCGCTTGATGGATGGCCGCCTCGCCCCGATTTGCTGCGCCAGTGAAAATGCTTACCAACCCTGCACCTGCCCGGACGAAGCCCATTGTGGATTGCGGATGATCATGATCGATGTGCGGAACGCCATCGCCAAGATCCTGGACCGCTACACGCTCGGCCAGGTCGTCGAAGTCACCATCCGTAAAATGCGCCGCGATGGCATCGTGCCACCGTTTGCCACAGCGGAAGCCCTCGCTGCGGCCGGCCAATCTTCTAAACGCAAAGCAGATCCCGCAGACGGTCTGCTCGCCGGCCTTTCCCAACTCGTCACTCAGACACCGGATACCCATGAACACGATCTCCACCGAGCACCAGCCAACTGATGAGTTTAACTCGGATTGGCTCGAAATGGTGCGTCAAAAAGCGAAGAACCTCCGCTTCGGCTCCATCCAGATTACCGTCCACGAGGGCCGGGTCACCCAGATTGAAAGTATTGAAAAAACACGCTTTCCCGCCACCAAGAGTGATTCGCCTCACCTGAAATAAGCCTTCTCAACTTTAAGAGACCGACCGGACCACCGGAGGAATCGGAGTGATACAAGTCACCACGGTGTTACCGAACACGCTGTGGATTTGTGACTCCATCCTCCGGCCCGCCTCGGTCTCTTTTCGCGTCTATCTCGTCAAAGATGACAATCAAACCACCACGCTACGAACGCTCACCGCACCTCCGGAAGCCGCAGCACCCAAGACTATTATGAAACCAAATCAACCATATCATACCCGCAAATTCCGCACCATCCCACTCCTCGCATTGGCAGCCGCGCCTCTACTGGCACAGGCGCAGGATAGAACAACCAAACTCGCAGAGCCAAATGGCTTCGATCAACTCTGGGGACTCGCCACACTCTATGAGGATGATCACAATCCCATCCTCCAGGAATTCAAACTCCGTGGCCGCTACCATGGACAATACTGGGATGTTGATGCGGACCAAGGCAGCCAAAGCAACTGGGAGGATCGTCGTTCGCGGCTCGGTTTCGATGCGAAATTCTTCGATAAAAAGCTGGAAGCCAGACTTGATTTTCAAAGCAACGATGGCTTCGAAGATTTTTACGATGGCCTCGTCGATGCGTATATACTTTGGAAACCCGAGTCATGGCTCAGCATCACCGTTGGCAAGATGAAGCCGCTCATCGCCGAATACGATTGGCTCGAATCCACCAACACCCAGCCCGCTTTCGAGCGCTCCCAGATCTTCAATCAACTCAACATCGTTCGCGCCACAGGATTGACGGTGGAAGGCAAGCACGAGGAATTTTCATGGCGCTTGGGAGTCTATTCAAATGATACCCCCACCACCACTAACGGGAGCGGTTCCTTAGGCGATGGAGAGTTTGGGGATTTCAACGGCGGCATTTCGTATTCCCTTGGTTTAGGGTATGATTTCAAGAAAACATTCGGATTCGACAAGACGGATTTCTGGCTTGATTGGATCCAAAGTGATCGTCAGGCAGGCGATCTCACGCTTGGGCGCTATGATGATATCCTCACCACCACGCTTTCGCTGAAGGAAGCGGAAGCAGCCTTGGTTTTTGAGGCATTCTTCGCCAGTGGTGGCGACCAAAAGAATAGTGATATCTTCGGTTTCTTCATTCAGCCTTCCTACGATATCATCCCGAAAAAACTCCAGCTCGTGGGGCGCTACTCCTACTCCAACAGCACCGGCCCCGAGGGAGTGCTTGCGCAATCCCGCTACGAACGCACCGAAGCCACCAACGGCGGACGTGGTGATGCCTATCATTCCATCTACGGAGGGGTGCAATACTTCATCTACGGAGATAAGCTGAAACTCATGGCTGGTGCCGAATGGGCGCATCTCAGAGGAGCCACCAACGATAGCTACGATGGCTTGACCCTGCTTTCGGGCATCCGCCTCTCATTCTAACAAAAAATTGAATCATATGAAAAAACTGATCATACTTTCCACCGCACTGGTTTCCATTCTGGCCCTTACCTCTTGCAAAAAGCGGGAAACCACCTCCAAAGCTGATTCGGCACCGATCAAGCTGCTCAATGTCTCCTACGATCCTACCCGCGAGTTCTATGTGGATGTAAACAAGGCGTTTGCTGAACATTGGAAAACGAAAACCGGCGCGACTGTCGAGATCGATCAATCGCATGGCGGCTCGGGCAAGCAAGCGCGCTCCGTCATCGATGGTCTCCAGGCGGATGTCGTCACGCTTGCCCTCGCCGGTGATGTCGATGTCATCCACAAAAATGCAGATTTGCTGCCGAAAGATTGGCAATCAAAGCTCAAGTATAACAGTTCTCCTTATACCTCCACCATTGTCCTGGTGGTGAGAAAAGGAAATCCGAAAGGGATCAATGACTGGGCAGACCTGGTGAAACCCGGAGTGGAAGTCATCACCCCGAATCCGAAAACCTCGGGAGGTGCCCGCTGGAACTATCTCGCCGCATGGGCATGGGCGCAGAAGGAATACGCCGGGGACCAAGCGAGGATTCTGGACTACATCACCCGCCTCTTCAAGAACGTCCCGGTCCTTGATACCGGTGCGCGTGGCTCGACCACCACGTTCGCCCAACGCGGAATCGGCGATGTTTTCCTCTCATGGGAAAATGAAGCCTATCTGATTGAGAAGGAGTTTCCCGGCAAAACGGAAGTGATCTACCCGTCAATCAGTATCCTCGCCGAGCCACCCGTCGCAATCGTAGAGAAAAACGCCGCCAAGCACGGCAACACGGAAGTTGCGAAAGCTTATCTCGAATTCCTCTATACCGACAAGTCACAGGAACTCGCCGCCAAGCATTTCTACCGCCCCCGCAATTTGGAAATCGCCGGACGTTTCTCGGGAAAATTCCCACAGCTCCCGCTCGTCACCATTGATGCCGACTTCGGCGGTTGGGAAAAAGCCCAGAAGACCCACTTCGACGACGGCGGCACCTTCGACAAAATTTACCAGCCGTAGAAGCAAGACAACATGTCAAAAAAACGCGTCATTCCAGGCTTCGGACTTTCCATGGGCTTCACGGTTCTTTACCTGAGCCTGATCATCATCATCCCGCTTGCCGCCTTGTTCATCAAGGCGGCGGGCCTCGGCCCGGCGGAGTGGTGGGAAATCATTTCATCCCGCCGTGTCCTCGCCGCAGCGAAGCTGACCTTCGGAGCCAGTGCCGCTGCCGCCACCGTCAGCATGGTGCTCGGCCTGCTCGTGACCTGGGTGCTGGTCCGCTACGAATTCCCGGGAAGACGCATTCTCGATGCGATGGTCGATCTACCCTTCGCCCTGCCCACCGCTGTCGCTGGGATTACGCTGACGCAAATGTATGCGCCAAGCGGCTGGATCGGCCAGCATCTGGACAAGATCGGAATCCAGGCTGCCTACAATCCCATCGGGGTTTTCATCGCACTGACGTTCATCGGATTTCCCTTCGTCGTCCGCACTCTTCAGCCGGTGATGGAGGATCTCGGAAAAGAAATCGAAGAAGCCGCCGCCACTCTCGGAGCGGGCAGGTGGACGGTTTTCCGCCGGGTGATTTTCCCGATGTTCGTCCCGGCGCTCATCACCGGCTTCGCGCTCGCATTCGCCAGGGCGATCGGAGAATACGGCTCGGTAATTTTCATTTCAGGAAACCTGCCATTCAAAACGGAAATCCTGCCGCTGCTGATCGTCGCCCAGCTTGAGCAATTCAAATACGAGGCCGCCGCAGTGATCGCCGCAGCCATGTTGATCGTCTCCTTTCTGCTCCTTTTCATCATCAATCTTCTTCAGCGCCGGCTCGACTGGCAGAACCGCTAATCTATGAAAAACCGCCCCGTCACCACGGAATCCCCCATCGTCAGAGTGCTGCTGATCACCAGCGCCGTGATCATTCTGACGCTGTTCCTGCTCATGCCGCTCTTCGCTGTTTTCGCCGAGGCCTTCCGCAGAGGGTGGGAAGTTTTCCTAGCCTCCTTGCACGATGACGCCGCCCTCTCAGCGATCAAGCTCACCCTGATCGCCGCAGCAGTATCCGTCCCGCTCAACACGCTCTTCGGCCTCAGCGCCGCATGGCTGGTCACGAAATTCCGCTTTAGAGGCAGATCATTCTTGCTCTCGATGATCGATCTTCCATTCGCCGTTTCCCCGGTCATCGCGGGCCTCGTCTGGGTGTTGCTTTTCGGTGCGCAAGGCTGGTTCGGCCCATGGCTGGCGGAGCGGGATATCCAGATTATTTTCGCGCTCCCCGGCATCATCCTCGCCACGGTTTTTGTCACATTCCCCTTCGTCGCGCGGGAGCTGATCCCGCTGATGGAGGCGCAGGGCAGCGATCAGGAAGAAGCCGGAGTCACGCTGGGGGCGAACGGTTGGCAAATTTTCCGCCGCATCACCCTGCCCAATATCAAATGGGGTCTGCTCTACGGAGTGCTGCTCTGTAACGCCCGCGCCATGGGCGAGTTCGGCGCGGTCTCCGTGGTTTCCGGCCATATCCGGGGGAAAACCAACACCCTCCCGCTCCACGTGGAGGTGCTTTACAACGAATATCAATTCAGCGCCGCCTTCGCTTGCGCCACTCTCCTAGCCTTGCTCGCACTGCTCACGCTCGGACTGAAAAGCCTGCTCGAGCAAGTCTCCGGCCACAAAGCCGGTGGCCACTAAACATAACTCACACCCATCTTCAGCTTGTCCATCTCCATCAGCTCGATCAACAAAACCTTCGGAACCTACAAGGCTCTGGAAGACGTTTCCTTGGAAGTTCCCAACGGCTCACTCACCGCCCTGCTCGGCCCATCCGGCTCTGGGAAAACCACGCTTCTCCGGATTATCGCCGGGCTTGAATTCGCCGATGACGGCCCGGGGAAAATCCTCTTCCACGGCGAAGATGTCAGCGCTGTCACAGCGGGCAAACGCGGCGTGGGATTTGTTTTTCAACACTATGCCCTATTCCGCCACATGACTGTTGCGCAGAACATCGGCTTCGGGCTTTCCGTCCTGCACGGTTCGCAACGGCCCTCGAAGGTCGAGATCAAGGAACGCGTGATGGATCTCCTCAAACTCGTCAAACTCGAAGGCCTCGATAAACGCCGCCCTCATGAACTCTCCGGTGGCCAGCGGCAGCGCGTCGCCCTGGCTCGCGCTCTCGCCATTCGCCCCAAGGTGCTATTGTTGGATGAACCCTTCGGCGCGCTCGATGCCCAAGTCCGCAAGGGGCTGCGCCGTTGGCTGCGACAGTTTCATGATGAAATCGGCCTCACCACCCTCTTCGTCACCCACGATCAGGAAGAGGCGCTGGAACTCGCAGATCAAGTGGTGGTCATGCGGAACGCCCGCATCGAACAAGTCGGCAAGCCTCAGCAGATCTACGATAACCCTCGTAGCCCCTTCGTTTACGAATTCCTGGGCAACGTGAACAAGCTCACGGATTTAAATGGTGAGACGCGTTACGTCCGCCCTCATGAAGTGGAAGTCCTTTTCGCGGCGGAACAGGATCCCCTCACCGATCGGATCGGAACCATCCAACATCTATTCTCCGCCGGCCCCATCGCCACACTCAGCGTCCGGCTCAAAGACGGGCGGTTTCTCGATGTGGAAATTTCCCGCAAACAATTGGAAGACCTGGGTCTCGGTACGGGCGATGAAGTCGCCATCCGCACCAATTCCTCAAGCGAGACGGTTTTTTAATTACTTATCTAACAATCCCTCTCGCTAGATACTCGCGCGAGCCTTTCACATACTTTTCCGCCCAAGATTTCACCTTGGCCTGCTCATCTAACGAAAGCACCCGCACCACCTTCGCGGGCGATCCCAACACCAGTGAACCCGGCGGGATGATCGTGCCACCCGTCACCAAGGCACCCGCCCCCACGATCGAGCGCTCCCCGATCACGGCGCCATCCAATACAATGGCACCCATCCCGATGAGCACCTCGTCTTTCACCGTGCAGGCATGTAGAATTGCCGAGTGCCCTACTGTCACCAGCTCGCCCAGGTAGCAGCCGTGGTCATCGGCGAGATGGATCACCACATTGTCCTGCACGTTCGAGCGCGGGCCGATGACGATTTCATTGATGTCGCCTCTCAGGGTGGCATGATACCAGACGCTGGATTCCTCCCCCAAGGTCACCCGCCCGATCACATCCGCGCTCGCCGCGACGAATGCACTCTCATGAATCTTCGGGCTAAACCCCGCAATCGTCTCAATGGCCATGTCCCACGCTAGTCCTCCCGCACCTTCCTTTCAACAAATTCCTACCTCCACACTTGCCGTCGCAGTGGCTTTCGCGAAGATCCTGCGCATCCCCGCGCTTCTCATGCCTGCCAAAAAATCTCCCTTGAAGAAAAAAACCACCTCCATTCCGTTACCCACCGCAGCGGATTGGCGCACCACGGATCAGGACGAAATCAACCGCAGAATCCAACGTGCGCGGGATGAAAAACACAGCATCACCAATCTCCATCCGGAGCATCCGGTGTTTTCCAACTTCCGCGTCGTCTCTCCCAGCGGCATGATCTATCAGACTGAGATCCGTGATCTCAAGGAGCGCACGTTTTCCTGCACCTGCCCGGACTTCCGCATCAACGGCCTGGGCACCTGCAAGCACATCGAGGCCACTCTCATCTATCTCAAACGCCGCGCGAAGGGCGATTTCAAGCTCGGCGAAAATTCCGGTTCAAAACGCATCGACCTCGTCCCCGATGGTGAAACCCTCCGCATCGAGCGGAATTTCTCCAAACTCCCGGTTTCCCTACGCCCGCTTTTCGAATCCACAGGCCGCTTGTTCCGCGATCCGGATGACGCCTTGCAAGTCATCCGCCGCAACGGGAAAGTCCGCATCTCTCAGGAGGTGGAAAATTTCCTGACATCCATCCGCCACCTTGAAGAACGCCGCCTCCTCCGCCGCGATTATGAAACGGGCGTCGTCGAAGGCCGCCACCCGGAACACGTCACTCTCAGCCCCCTCTATCCCTATCAGCGCGAGGGCATGCTCCATCTTGCCTTCGGTGAGCGCGCCCTTCTCGCCGACGAAATGGGCCTCGGCAAAACCATCCAAGCCATCGCCGCCTGCGCCCTGCTCCAGCACCTCGGTAAAGCGCAGCGCGTCCTCATCGTCACCCCGGCTTCGCTAAAAGCAGAGTGGGAGGAGCAAATCGGAAAATTCACCACCCTCGGCAAGCGCCTCATTTACGGCCCGCGTTCCGTTCGTGCGAGATACTATGCGGATAGTAGCCCGCCGTTTTTCACCATTGTCAACTACGAGCAGGTCGTCACCGACAGCCTCGACATCAACGCCCACCTCCGCCCCGACATCGTCGTCTTGGACGAAGCCCAACGCATCAAAAACTGGACCACCAAAACCGCCCAAGCCGTCAAGCGCCTTGAAAGCCGCTACGCCTTTGTCCTCACTGGCACCCCCATCGAGAACCGCATCGATGAACTCTACTCCATCGTCGATTTCCTCGATCCCACCCTGCTGGGTCCGCTCTTCCGCTTCAACCGTGATTTCTATCAGTTCGACGAAAAGGGCCGCCCGTCCGAATACCAGAACCTCGCCGCCCTCCGCGAGCGCATCCGCCCCATCCTGCTCCGCCGCCGCAAGCACCACGTCGAAACGGAACTCCCGGACCGCACCGATCGCAATCATTTCATCCAGCTCACGCCCGCCATGCGCGAGGAATATGACGAGGTGAAACAACAAGCATCCCAGCTCGTCCAGAAATCCCTCAGGCGACCGCTCACGAAAAAGGAATCCGACCTCCTGATGATCCTGCTCGCCATGATGCGGATGATTTGTGACTCGCCCTCCATCATTAGAAACCACGATTGCCAGGACTGCCCCAAGCTCGACGAACTCGCCCGCGTCCTCGACGAATGCCTATCCGATCCCGATGTGAAAATCATCATCTTCTCCGAGTGGGAAGGCATGTTGAAAAAAGTCCGCACCTGGGCTGATAAAAACAGCATCGGCTACGCCTGGCACACCGGCAGCGTCCCCCAGCAGAAACGCCGCGGCGAGATCCTCGCCTTCCGCAACGATCCCAACTGCCGCCTCTTCCTCAGCACCGATTCCGGCGGCATCGGACTGAACCTCCAGATTGCCAGTGTCGTTATCAACTGCGACCTCCCATGGAACCCTGCGCGCCTTGAGCAGCGCATCGCCCGGGCATGGAGAAAACACCAGAAACGCCCCGTCACCGTCGTCAATCTCATCGCCGAGGGCACCCTCGAGCATGCGATGTTAGAGACCCTTGCCAACAAGATGACCCTTGCTGAAGGCGTGCTCGACGGCACCGAGAAATCCCTCAGCGAAGCCAAACTCAAGCGTGGCCGCGAGGCGAACCTTGCCCGCCTCCAGCAGATTCTATCCATCGTCCCCGAGGGTAAACCCGCCGAAAAATCCCCACCTGCCGATCCCGCCCTCGCCTTCGCCGGGCGTATTTCCAGCTCCCTCGGCAACCAACTCATCCACTGCCAGGAAGCCATCCTCCCCGGCGATGCAGCCCCAGTCCTCCTCACCGTCCTGCGCGATCCCACCCGCGCCGCCGCCGTCTCCGCCCTCTTCCACGAAACCGACTGGCGCGGCAGCATCCCCAAGCTCCAAATCATCGACGAAGCCACCTGGAGCGCCATCCAGCAACTCGCCGCCACCGGCCTCATCACCTTCAACACCCGCGCCACCCGCAATCTCGCCGGCGACACCCCACCCCCACCAAAACCCGCCCTCACCCCCGAGCAACTCCAACGCATCACCGACCTTCGCGCCTTCGCCGCCAAGAAACAAATAGTCGCCAAGCTCCTCA
>JBBRIB010000016.1:0-17023 GCA_038221745.1 Verrucomicrobiales bacterium | reverse complement strand
AGGATCACTTCATCCGCATTCATGCTGATCGCAAGGGCCTCGGCAGTTTCCTTGTTCTCGATGGTGGGTTTTTTCGGCTTCACCGCCTCGCTGAGACCGGGGGTTAGAGCGTTCTTCACGGTGACTTCGTAGGCGGCGGGCGGCGGTGTCGCACGGGCAAGACGTTCCTTTTCGAGAGCCTCGTTGCGGATTTTGAGGTCGGCTTTTTCCTTCTGGCGTGTTGCCTCGTTGAGAGAGATGGATTTGTCCTCCCGCATTTTTTTGAAACGATCAATCTCGCCCTTCAAATCGGCGAAGTCCGGGCTCTTTGAAATGCGTTCATTGGAGCGTTTGCGCAATTCGGCCAGAGCGGGGTTGACGAGATTCAAAGCCACAAGCTTTTGCGGAGCGATGGTATCCCAAGGTAGCGGATTGCTTAAATCCGATTCGCCAATCTCAGGAAGATCGGAAAGGGAGGGAACCACGATGTCTGCTTTTACCCCTTCGAGCTGGGTGGATTTTCCACTGGGCCTGTAGAATTTGCTGATCGTCACCTTCAAGGCACCTGGATCACTGCTGGGGACGATTCCTTCGCCCTGCATGATCCTCGCAAGCGGTATGATCGTTTGCACGGTGCCTTTTCCAAACGTGGAGGTATCTCCGACGATGACGGCACGGCCATAATCCTGCAAGGCACCTGCAACGATCTCGGAGGCCGAGGCACTGAAGCGGCTTGTTAAAACAACAAGTGGTCCATCGTAGGCCACTTTCCCATCACGATCCTTACCCACTTCCAAATCCCCATCCATGGTGCGTGTCTGCACCACTGGGCCGGAGGGGATGAACAGACCTGTCAGATCAATCGCTTCTTGCAAGGAGCCGCCGCCATTGCGCCGGAGATCGAGGATCAGGCCGGTGATGTTCTCTTTCTTGAGTTTCGAGAGGAGCAAATTCACATCCGCAGAGGCGGAGGTGGGACCGTTTTTGGCATCGCCCTCGCCAGCATAAAAGGTGGGTAAATCAATGATGCCGATGCGTTGGGTTTTGTCACCCGAGGGGAGATCGATGATTTTCGCCTTGGCTTGTTGATCCTCGAGTTTTATTTCCTCCCGCACGATGCTGATGGTTTTGCGCACCGAGTCATCCGCCGCTTCGGCAGGAATGATGTTGAGGTGGACGGTCGTGCCTTTTTTGCCGCGGATGAGATCGACGGCTTGCGAGAGCGGGAGATCGACGAGGTCGGTGAATTCATCGCCTTGTTTTTGCGAGACTCCTACGATTCTATCGCCACTCTTGATCAAGCCGCTGCGGAAAGCGGGGCCACCGGGGACGAGTTCCATGATTTTACAGAACCCATCATCGGAAGTCAGCGTGGCACCGATGCCAATGAGCGAGAGATTCATGGAAATCTGGAAGCTCTTGAGCTGCTCCGGACCCATGTAGTCCGAGTGAGGATCATAGACCTGGGCGAGAGCCTCAAGATACATTTCCAACACGGCTTTTTCACTCAGCTTGCGCATGCTTTCCACGATGCGGGTGGTGCGGCGCACGAGGGTCTTGGGGATCTCCCCTTCATTTTTCCCGGCGAGCTTCTCTTGCAGATATTCGTAGCGCACCTGCTCCTTCCACAACTCCTGCGCCGCACTTAGATCCGCAGGTCTTTGAGCCTTCTTTCGATCAAACTGATAGGTCTCGTCCGTGGAGAAATCAAACTTTCCATCCGTGAGAAGTTGAGTGGAGAACGCCGTGCGTTGATCCAGCCGCTCAAGGTAGCGCTTGAAAATCAAATGAGCGAGCTTGGAGTCTCCCTGACTGCGGGTGTCTTCAGCAAGATTGGCACCGGCCTTGGTGAATTCTTCGATGTCACTTTGGAAGAAAATGTTACGCCCGCCATCGAGGGTATCGAAGTAGCGTTCGAGAAACTTTTCCGCGAGCGCAGCATCCAGCTTCTTGTGGGCGAACTGGGAGTTTTCGAGAATTTTCGAGGTCAAGGCGGTGGTGGCGGCATCCGTTTGTTTCTCGTCGAGAGGTTCCTTATTGAGGAAACCGAAGGCACCTGCGGAGCTGGCCAGGGTGATGCTGAACGTGAGGGCAGGAAGGGCGGATCTGAAGATGGGGTGCATGTGGCGATTTCCGAAATGGACGGGATGTTTGGTGATAAAGCGTGGTGGAGTGGGTCAGTTGTCTGGAAAACTCAAATCGGGCGGTTCAATCCTGGCGCTTGATCACCCGGGAGCCGTCGCTGACGTTATCCGGCGGATGCATGAGGACCTCATCCCCAGCCGCCAGACCGGATAAAACTTCTGTCGAGCGTCCGTCTGAGTTTCCGACCTTGAGGGAGGTTAGCTTGGCCACCCCATCGCGCAAGGTATAGGTTTTCCAAAGGTTTCCCTCACGAAACATGGCACCTGCGGGCACCACCAACACCTCGTCCGAATGCCAAACGGCCACCCGGACTTCGACGCGGAATCGATCCCCAAGAGTTTTCGCCGCGGGCGGTGGAGCGATGAGATCACAAAGCACGATCACCCGTTGCTCCTCCACCCCGAGGGCGGACACCTTGGTGAAAGCAGCAGGCTCGATGCGGCGGACACGTGCCAGAAGCGCGGTTTCCCCGCCCCATTGCTCGATTTCCACGGAGTCTCCGGGCTGGATCATCACCGCATCGCGAGAGAGAATTTCAGCTTCGATTTCAAGGTCGGCAGGATCACCGATTTCTAAAATCTGCACGCCGGAAGCAACCACCATTTCGCTCTCTTGCATCACCTTGAGGACGCGCCCTGAGACGGGAGATTTCACCTCGACGAGATCCGCCGCCGTGGCAGAATCCGGGCGCTGGAGGGTGGCGCGCGCTTGGGCGAGCTCGTAATCGACGACTTGAAGGGCAAACTCAGCGGCGCGAACCTCCGCCGCGCGCATCGATGCCTCCGCCTCCATCCGATCCCGATCTGAATCGGATAGAATCCCGTCCCGGGTGATCGCCCGCATCCGGTCGCGATCCGCTTGCGCCATTTTGGACGCGGAGGATCTCGCAGCGAGGGATTCCTCGGCCTGCTTGCGCGAAGCCTCGCGCATGGAAACGATGGCTTGCGCCTGAGCGATCGCCCGCGCATCCAACAAGGGCGAGGCCATCGGCTCGATGGCCGTGAGTAGGGTTTCTCCTGCTTTGACCTCATCGCCCGGCTTCAGCGGGACGCGGCGCATTTTGCCTGAAACCGGAGCGGCCACGATGTAACGATTCCTCACCCGGGTTTTCCCCTCCTCGGACACTCGAACCGTCAATGGACCACGGGCGACCTTGCCAACCTCGACCATCACCGGTTTCGGCACCAACCCCCAGGCAATGAGGGCGAGCAGCAACACACCGACGAGCCAAGGCAAGGAGCGGCGCAAATAATGTTTCCCGCCGGCATTGCGCGGGATTTCCCAAGGGGCTGTGGCGGGCTTCGGTTCTGGACTTGGCATGATGGCTTGGGAAAAGACTAGTCGATCAATCGCGGGCTTTCAAGACACCTACCATATCAAGTTTCCCGATCATCCGGCTGACAAGCGCGAAGGACAGGATGGAGGCCGCGCTCACGACGATGATCGCAATGGAATAGGTGGAAGACTCGATCACAATGGGCAAACGCACCGTTTCAGTGCTAAAAGAGGACATGATGAACAAGGCGATTCCGCGCCCGAAAAGCAGGCCAAAAGGCAGAGCGATCAACACCAGGATCGCCAGTTCCCCCACCAGCACGCTGCGGACTTCTGCGAGACTGAAGCCCACCACTCGCAGGGTGGCCAGCTCGCGGCTGCGCTCGGAGAGGGCGATGCGGGCGCTATTGTAAACCACACCGAAGGCAACGATCGTCGCCAGGGCAAAATAGAGTTTGCGGATAATGCCGATGCTCTTGCCTGTCGTCTCGCGGAAGGCCGTCATTTGATCGCGCTTCACCATCACGACCGCAGCCGCGGGTGTGTCCTTGAGTTCACGCATGAATTCATCCCAGCGACTGTGATCCAGGGCGAGGTAGGCCCCGTTCACCGTATCGCCTTCTCTCATCGCCCTCCTCAACGCGGAGATATCCATATAGGCCGCCACCCCGGCGTAATCCGTCACCAAGCCACGGAGAGGAATGCTCAATACCGGGCGCCGCCCTTCCAACACCTCCACCTCCACCTCATCGCCGATTTTTGCCCCAATGACTTTTGCCAACATCGCAGACATCAACAACCCTTCTTTCGGCATCTCAATGGCGTGCCCGTCCTCATCTAACAAACGATTCAAATCGTTGCCCGGGTCGATGCCGGTGACTCCCAGCTTGCGATGGCGGTGGCCATACTTGATTCGCGCCTGCACACTGCGGATCGGCTCCGCACGAATCACCCCGGGCAAATTTTTCAAATCATGGAAGGAGCTGGCCGAGCCTGGCTCATTCAGAAAAACCGTCACTTCCTGCCGCTGTTGGCTGTTCCACTGAAAATTGAGCAGGTAATCAATGCTATCGCTCATGGCACCTGGTAAAACCATCAACCCGGTGGCAAGTGCCAAGCCCGCTGAGGTGAAAACCGCCTGCCATGGCCGCCGCTCGATATTCCGCAATGCCATCCGGAAAACCGGGCTGAAGAAACGGGTAAGACCGATGCGCTCGAAGAGAGACGGCTTGAAATCCGCAGGCGGCTCAGGGCGCATGGCCTCCGCGGGTGGCAGTTTCACCGCCTGCCATACCACACTGATCACACCGATCACCGAGGCTCCGAGACTGATCCCCAAGGCCAGGGCAAGTGCGCCATGGTCCAACTTGAATTCCAGCACCGGGAATCGAAAAAACAAAGTATAGATTTGCACGAGATTCTCACCCAACACCCTGCCACCGATGCCTCCGAACAATGTCCCCAAGCCACCGATCACCAAAACATACTTCATATAGTGGCCGCCGACCTGCCATGACGAGTAACCCAATGCCTTCATCTGTGCGATCTGTTCACGCTGGAGGCGCACGATTCGGGCGATCACCGCATTCACCATGAAGGCCGCGACACTGAGAAACACCAACGGGTAAGCAAATGATAGAGAATACAGCACCCGCAGCTCATCGTCCAGCCGCTGGGCGGATGCCTGCTCCTTGCGGGTAAAAGCACCCGCCGCGCCGTAAGGTGCGAGGATGCGATCCATTTCCTCGATCACGGGTTCGGGAGAGGCGCCTGGAGCGAGATCGATACAAACATCGTTGAACGCCCCATCGAGATTGTAAGCGACGGCGAGTGAGCGGTAATTCATCCAAATCACACTGAAGCGTTTGTGGTTCGGCAGACTCTCGCCGGCTCGCGCTTCAAACACATACTCGGGAGAGAGACCGATGCCGCAGATTTTCAACGTTTCCCGACGGCCATTGATCACCGCCACCAGGGAGTCCCCCGTTTGCAGCCCGTTGGCCAGTGCGAACGATTCGCCCAACACCACCTCGCGGCGCTCATCCGAGCGTGGAAACCTGCCACTGCGAAGAAACAAGCGATTGAGTTTTTGCGGCCCACCATCCTCGGGTAACGAAATGATGCGGGCCGTGGCAGGCTCGGCAACTTCCGGCAAATCCAACATCACATCCACCGCCACCCGCGTCTCCACGGCCGCCACGCCAGGCAACACCGACAACTGTTCCGCCACGGACAGGGGGGCACGTTTCAGCGTGGCAAAGAGGTCCGCCATCGCATTCTTCTGGTAATAAACGGTGCGCGCCGTCTCCAGCGTCATGATCAGGCTGCGTGTCATGATCATCATCGCCAGGCCGCAAGCCATCACCAGACTCACGGCGAACACCTGGCCCTTCATTTTGCCAATGTCCCGCAGCAGCTTTCTGTCCAGAGGTGAGATCATACGGAGAATGAGAAACCAAACCGATCTCTGAAAGTTTCATCAATGCACATCCTCACACCGCGAGCTTAAATTCGGGCATGAACTTGCGCGAGCAGTTTTCCAAACTTTCATCCCACCAGATGACTTGCCGAGACCATCGATAGTTCTCAAATGTAAAATCATCCATCACCTTGGGACCTTCGGAACACTGGAAGAAACGACGGCAGACCAGGTCCATACCAAAAAATCCAACTGCTTCCCCGGCATCTCTTGATGCCCACTACCTTTCATCGATCCGGCTTCGGGACTTCTCTGTCCTTGCACTTCGCGGATTTCCGCCATTTGATCCCCGTCTATGCCCACTGTTGCTATCGTCGGACGTCCTAACGTCGGCAAGTCCGCCCTCTTCAACCGCCTTGCCGGGCGCAAGATCGCGATCGTCCATGATCAACCGGGCGTCACCCGGGATCGCATCGCCGCCCCATCCAAGGCCACGCAGGTCGCCTGCACCCTCATCGACACAGGTGGAATCGGCGGCGGCATCGAGGATGGCTTCGACGAGCAAGTTTCCATCGAGGCGGATATCGCCATGCAAACAGCGGATTTGATCCTTTTTGTGGTCGATGCCCATTCCGGTCTCACCGCCGTGGATCAGGCGCTGGCGCAAAAACTCCGCAAAGCCAAACCGCCCGTCCTACTCGTGATCAACAAGGTGGACGATGACAAACACGAGAATTCCCACTCGGATTTCACCCGCCTCGGCCTCGGCAACAGCGTTTTCGTCTCCGCCGAGCATGGCCGGAACTTTGGAGTGCTGTGCGATGAAATCGATTTGGTGATCGCTCCTCTCGTCTCGGAAACCGAGGCTGAGGCCCAGGTCGCCGAGGCCGTCGGCATCAAGCTCGCCATCGTCGGCAAGCCCAATGCCGGGAAATCCTCACTCGTCAACGCCATCCTCAAAGACGAGCGCACCATCGTTTCCGAAATCGCCGGCACCACCCGTGATGCGGTCGATCTCCCCTACTCGTTCGCCGGAGAAAATTTCACCCTCATCGATACCGCAGGCCTCCGCCCCCGCGCGAAACGAGACAACTCCGTGGAAGTCTTTTCCGCCATGCGCACCGAAAAGGCCGTGCGCCGCTCGGACCTCTGCGTGCTCGTCATCGATCTCGCCGCAGGCATCTCTTCCATGGACCGCAAGATCGCCCAGCTCATCAAGGAAGAGAAAAAACCCTGTCTGATCGTGCTCAATAAATTCGATCTCTTCCACCCCGGTGCAAACCGCACCGCCCGCCTAGAAGAAGCCACCGAGCATGTCCGCAAAGAGCTTTTCTTCCTCCACTACGCGCCCTTCGTCGCCTGCTCCGCAAAGACCGGCGGCTCCGTCGAACACGTCCTCAAAGAAGCCCTTAAAATCAAAAAAAGCTCCCAAGCCATCCCGGGCACCGGCCAGCTCAACCGCATCCTGCAGGGTGCCTTCGAGGCCACCCCTCCGCCCATCGATAACAAGCTCCACAAGCGCCTCAAGCTCTACTATGCCACCGCTGCCGTGGAGGAAAAATACACCGTCATCCCCGTCCCCACCATTGTCTTATTCGTCAACGACAAGCGCCTGATGGCCACCAGTTACGAATCCTACATCGTCAATCGTTACCGTGCCGCCCACCCCGCACCCGGCATCCCCGTGGTCCTTTCCGTGCGCTCGCGCTCGCGCAAGGAATGGGAACCAAGGCAAAAACCCCAAGGTCACTAATCGCCCGTCACCACGCCTGTCACCTTCCATGCCCTCGGACTGGAAAGCGATGGGCAAGCAGATCTAACCGTTCACGGCGGAGCCTACCAGGCGCTCTATGCCTACCTCGTCGCATATTATTCCCCATGGCAAACCGAACTGGCCGTGAATCTCCTTCCCCCTGGCACCTTCGAAGAAAATCTAACCGTCTCTGATCTGTTAGAAACGGATGTTTGCAGCGGCGAAGTCCACCGCATCGGCGAAATCATCGTGCAAGTCACCAGCGCCCGCATCCCCCGTTTCAAACTCGGCCACAAACTTTCCCGTCCGGATATCCTCAAGCCCTTTCTTCAAAGCGGCCGCAGCGGGTATTACCTGTGCGCCTTCCAAACAGGAACCATCGCCCGAGGCTGTGCAATCGAGATCATCGGGTGTGATCCGCACATGATCACCGTCCGCCAACTGTTAGGCATGCATCGCCTCGGCGAGGGCGACCGTGAATCCCTCAGAACCGCCATCGAGATCGAAGCCCCCGCCCCCATTGAGATGGGAGTTTCCCACCGCACTTTAAAACGCCAACCGGCGGAAAATTAGACTCCGCCAAGCAAGCCGGCTGCCATTTTCTGACACCCGGGCTTGTTCAATGGTTCCCGAATCAAAATCAACGACGACGGCGAAGGATGCCGAACATACCCAAGACTCCGAGAAGAGCGGCGGCATTTGGTTCGGGGATGGCGGTGATTGCAAAGTTATCAATCGCAAAAGAATCTCGGCTGCCTGACCCTGTAGAACCAGTAAGAGCAGAAATTCTGAACCAAGCGATTGCCAGATTGTTCAAGTTCGTTCCAAAATCACTCGCTGTGAATGTTGTTGTGGTAGATCCAAAAACTCCAGGATCGTTATAGGTTCCAAGTGAGGTGAATGAGGTTGGTGTCGCTCCGATTCCAAAGGCCAATGTCCATACCGTTGAACGGGTTTGAACGTTCAACATTTGCAAATCTAAGCTGATGGTTGTGATGTTTAGGCCCAGTGATGAAAAATTGAATGAGAACGATGCACCTGGATCACCCAAAGTCCCGGACGGCCGTATTCCCAAGGCACGGTTTGTCGTGGCTGTTTGGGTGGCAGTTGTTGCGCCAGAGCCAGCAGGTGACGCTGCAAAATTTTTGAATGCGCCGGTAGTTTCAGCCCAAGCCGTGCCCGAACCTGCAACCGCAGTGTATGATCCTACAGTCCCGAGCGAAGTAGCCGTAGCACCGGTTCTAACATCCCACCCTGCCGCCGCCGTAGTAGCGATGGCATTGAAGTTTTCAGAGTAGGTTCCAACAGCAAGAGCCACAACCGCACCATTTACGTTTAACGCCGCGAAGCCAAAAACAGCCGAAGCCGCGAACAAGGATGATTTAATTTTTATTATATTAATATGGGAGAAGTCAAAATTACGAGAATCACCTAGCACCCGCCGTGCCGTTAGATTTCAGAAAGTTCTTCAAACCCTGATTCAACGAGGCTCCCAGGCCCTAAGTATGAATGAGATTCATTTCTCCGGGCCGAAATTCTGGATCCAGACATCGGCAAATCCCCTAGGGTAAGAGGCCACTCCAAGTCCCCAAGTGCATTAAATTGAATCACTCACAAAGCGCGGTTGGAATCACCGCTTTGGGTCAGGAGTCGGGTTTTCGCAGGAGGTCCCTTGCACCTGTCCATGGTTGGCATTGCCCGGATTTCGGGGAGTGGAAACATCAGATCGTGACCTTGCCGGACTCCCCGGTTCCCCTTCATTTCCTAAAGCCCCTTGATCTTTTGGGGTTTTCTCACCAGCCTACCAGACTCCGGAATGAAGTTTTGAAATGGCTCCGGCGCGTGGGATCGAACCACGGACCTAGTGATTAACAGTCACCCGCTCTGCCGCTGAGCTACGCCGGATTTGCTTCCTTTCGGACGCGAGCGGACCTTGGGATTCCAGAGCCTCTCGTGGCAAGTGAAAAATACAGATCTCGTGAAATATCGAAATCTCCGCAGAGGCCAGCCGATGATCTCGAAGATTTCCGATCACTGAAGCGCTGCCCGCCCGGCGGCTTCACCGGTGGCGAAACAGGTGCCCATCACCCGGATGGAGGCTTGGGCGGCGTGGTCCGCAGAAATGCAGCGGCCCGCCACCCAAAGCTTGTCGATGCCGAGGGGACGCAGGCAGCCGAGGGGAATGCCGGTCGGCCGATCGTCCAGCGGGAATCGCAATTTCGGACCCTTGGCATCTTCGCGGAATTCCATCGGCCAGGTCGCCAGGGCAATCTCATCGGAAAATCGCTCGCCCGCAAAAACCTGCTCGCCGGTGAGGATGCTCTCGCCGATCCAGCGGCGGCTCTCGCGGATGCCCGCCCGCACCGGCCATTGGCTGATGTAAGAGCCGCGCCAGAGGTCGCTACAAGTGCCGAGCCAGCGCATCACCGCCGTGGCGGTTCTGCGCCCGCTAAGCTCCAATTGAGTGAGACAGACAGAATCGAGGGGCGAAAAATCCGCGACCGTGGCACCACCCGTGAGATCGAGACTGGCGAACACCTCACCGGTTCTACCCGAAGCACGGAAGGTGATGCCCATGGCATCCTGCGGAATTTCGCCTGCCTTCACTCCATCCACGATCATCCCGGCAGTTTGCAATTTGAATGCGTCATCGAGCTCGGCATGGCAATGCACGCCGAAGACATAGGCGGGGCGTTGCAGGACGGGTGACTCCGCCATCGCAGCACCTCCCCCAAGCAGCTCCGCGACGACGGCATCTCCCGAGGCATCGATCAAGCGGGCGGCAAAAATTTGATTCCTATCGCAGCGCCCGCCGATTTGAAGACTCCAGCCCTCGTCGCTGCGCTGAAGATCCGTGACCTTGGAATGCAGACGCACTTCCAGGCCCGCTTCCGCCACCGTCATTTCATCGGCGATTCTCACGAACTCAACGGGATGCTGCGGCAGCACATCCACCCGTCCCATGCGCTTGGGGCCGATGCCGGTGGCGGCGATCATGCGCGAGGCGATTTCCTCCGAGAATCCAGGGTTTGCGAAAGCGGCACCGGCTTCCTTCCGCAACAGATAAAGCCCGCAAAAACTATGCACCAGCGAGGCGGTGCCCATCCCACCGAGGTAGCCATAACGCTCGATAAGCAGAGTGCGGGCACCTTGCCGCGCCGCTGTCACTGCGGCAGCCAAGCCAGCGCTGCCTCCCCCGATCACTGCGAGATCAAAACTCTCGCAGCTTGCTTTCATTGGGTTCTTTTCACGATCAGGCGTGCAAGCGAGGTGGGTGTGGCGAGGTTCGCTTTGGTGAGATCGTCAGGCCCGAGTTCGATGCCCCATCGATCTTCCACTGCCACCACCAACTGCATGACGGCCATTGAGTCCAGACCGGCACCCGCCAGATCTCCGTCTTCGGGAAAATCCCAGTCCAATTCAAGGATGCCTTCGTCGTTCAACCAATCGATCAATTCCGTAGGCGTCGGTGATGCTTGCTTCGATACTTCCATGTGGAAAAACGGTGCGACGGGTTCCCCCGCCGCATCAAGCGGAAATACACGGAATTTTGATCCATGCGGAAATTCCCTAGAATTCCGCCTCATTCCCCAGCACCGCCACTTCGATGGAGCCGGGGTGATTGCTGCCCAGCGCGGCACGCAGGCTCTCCGCGCGATCCGGCTCACCGTGGACGAGCCAGATGCGTTGTTTCGGCCCACTCATTCGCGCGAAATAATCTAACAACTCGGAATGATCGGCGTGGCCGGAAATGGAATCGATGATCTCGATCTTGGCGCGGACGGTGCAGCGGTTTCCAAGAATTTGCACCTCCCGCTCCTTGTCACGTATCCGCCGACCCAAGGTATTGTCGGCACAGTAGCCGACGAAGAGAACCGTGGTCCTGGAATCACCGATGTTGTTTTTGAGATGGTGGAGAATGCGCCCGGCCTCGCACATGCCTGAAGCGGAAATGATGATGGCCACGCCTTCGAGTTCATTGAGGGCCTTCGAGCCATTGACCGAACGCACGAGTGTTAGATTTTCAAAGCCGAAGGGGTTTTGGCGCTCGAAGAGGGATTGATAGACCTCGTCGTTGAAGGCATCCGGGTGGAGCCGGTAAATTTCCGTGGCGCTCACCGCCAAGGGGCTATCCACGAAGACGGGGATTTCCGGGATCTCGCCACTTTCGAAAAGCTCGTGCAGCACATAGAGCAATTGCTGGGTGCGCTCCACGGCGAAGGCGGGGATGAGAATCCTGCCACCGCGTTTCACGGCACCGCGGAGGATTTCCGCAAAGTGATGATCCACGCCCGGCGGCGCTTCATGCTCGCGGCCGCCGTAGGTGCTCTCCATCAGCAGGAAATCCACGTCCGCCACGGGCACGGGATCGCGCAGCACTTCATTGCCGCCGCGGCCCACATCACCGGAGAAAAGGAAGCGCTTCTTTTTCCCATCCGCCTGATCCTGGATTTCCAACAATACCTGTGCACTGCCGAGGATGTGGCCGGCATCGATGAAGCGCACGCTCACCCCATCGGCGATCTGCATCGGGCGATCATAGCCCAAGGTCACAAACTGGCGCAGGCAAAGCTCTGCATCGCGCTCGCTGTAAAGCGGCGTGGCTGGCTCGAGGCCTTCCTTTTTCCGGTGCTTGTTGAGCCACTCGATATCGCCCTCCTGGATTCTAGCGGAATCCGCGAGCATGATCTGGCAGAGATCCCGGGTGGCATGGGTGGAGTAGATGTTTCCGGTGAATCCCTTGCTGGTGAGATTGGGTAAATTTCCACTATGATCGATGTGCGCGTGAGAGAGCACCACCGCATCGATGGACTTGGGATCAAAGTGCGGGAAGCAGCAATTCACCTCATAGGCATGCTTGCGCGAGCCTTGGTAGAGACCGCAATCGAGCAGGATGCGCTTGCCGTTGATTTCCAACAGATGTTGCGAGCCGGTGGTGGTGCCTGCCGCACCGCAGAATTTGAGTTTCATAGGTTTTGATCGGGAATATGGGATTGAACGAGGAGTTTGGAAAAGACCATGGAATCGCGCCCGCTCGCCTCGTATTGCTCGCGGCGGCGGCTTGGCAGATCATCTATTGTGGCATGGGAGTAGCCGAGCTTCACCGTAAAGAAATCCGCCGCGCGATTGCTCAGCGCGAAGACGCGGGGAATGCCATTCTGCACCGCCACTTTTTCCGCATGGTGCACCAACTCGATGCCGTATCCCCTGCCCTCGTGCGCCTGCTTGACGTAAAGGCAGGCGACTTCCGCCGTGGCCTCCTCCGGATACTCATGCAGCGCCACGCAGCCGACGACGTTGTCATCAATGGCCATCACATGAAAATCATCGATCCGTGACTGGATATCCTCATAATTACGCGCCACCAGTTTCGTGCGTCGCACCGAGCGACCGATCATACCTAACAACTCGGGAATATCCTCCTCGCGCAGCTTGCGGATGATCCGGTAGCTATCCGCATGGACCATGGTGCCAACTCCTTCGTTGGAGAAAAGCTCGTCCACCAAAACTCCCTGCTGGCGGCCATTGAGCACGTGCACGCGGGGCACGCCGCTCTTGCACGCCGCCGCAGCCGAGAGGAGCAGGGCCGCGCTCATCGGATCTGCCAGAGCCGCCAGCGCTTCCGCATCCGCGGCACGGATGGCATGGGCAGGTGCGCCATCGATCAGGATCGCCTCTTCTAACAAAGTGATCACCTTGCTCACGCCGATGCGTAAGGCGAAGTCCACAACCGGCGCGTCCAAAGGCCCGGTGGTGGAGGCATCGATGATCGCGGATTGGCCACGGGCGAGAATTTCCAATGCCTCCTTGGCTGCCAACGGATCGGTGATGGGCCGGGAAACGCGGGCTGCCATGATTTCGCATTCCAGCGTCCAATCATAGAGATCCTTCAAATCGCCCCCCAGCACCCCAAGCACCAACTTCACGCCCAGGTCTTCGAGCACCGCCAAATCAAGCAAGGTTTCCGCAACCGCTGGCTCGGGCAAAAGCCCTGCCTCGATCAAAACAAAAAACACCTTCCCTCTGAATTGGGGGATGTATTGGAGAACTTCTCGCACGTCACTTTGCTGCGCCACGGGTCTTGTCTATCAAACCGGTGGGTTCCCGCAAGCACCGCCACAACCGGAGCGCGGAATTTATTCCGCGAGCATTGGGGGAGCGCGAGCGCCCTCGTTTGCATTCTCAGGCGCCCTCGCCGGAAACAGACTGGAACGTAGGTGGGATTGCGTTTTTTTTGAGGTGAATTGCGCACTGCCTTCATCCACCCCGTCCTCGGCGGGAGCGCCAAGGACGACACGCGAGGGCGCGTGTGCTCCCCCTGAAAATCCAAGCTATCTGCTGGCGATTTTGGAAAAACCGTGTAAGACTCCCCCACATTCCATGACTGACGAACTCATCAAACTCCTCCGCCGTCGCATTTCCATCATCGCCGATCATGCATGGCGGGACCGCGATGCGGATTCTCACCTTGAAGCGTTGAAGGAGGTTTCTGAAAAAATCTCTGTCTGGACGCTTGCCCACCGCAGCGGGGTGGATGCCCAGCTTCGCCACTATCTTGCAAACTCCAGTTTTGAGAAGGCCCTCGCCCACTTGGAAGCAGCTTCACCCGCTTGAGCAAAAATCCGAAAATCCTTTTCAAGAGCCGCCGTAGAATTTAAAGACCCACTCGAAATGAAGCAGTTCATCAATCTCCTTGGCGCTCTTACAGCTGGATATTTCGGCTACACGCTGGAACCCCAACTCCGGTTCCAACTCACAGGCGCAAGCGCCTCCACCGCACCTCTTGTGCAAGAAGCTGAAAGCCCAGCCCTTGTCAGCGAGGCTCCTGCCCTCACAGCACCTGAACAGCCCGCGCCTGTCGCTCCCCCCGTTGAAATCGCCCCCACCGCGCCAACGGCACCAGAAATACCCATCGCCGGGGACTCAATGCCCGCCGAAGTCGTTCCAGATGCCGCGCCCGAGGTGATCCCGGCTGAACCTACACCCGAGGCTGCTCCTGCTGAGGCCCCTTCCACGCCCGCCACCGCTCCAAGTGGCGATCCCGTGGAAGCCATGCAAACGAGTATCCGTGCCGGGAAAATCAAAGAATTCACTTTCGAACAAGTCCTCAAATGGGAGCCGGCAGCGGACGAGACCGTGGAAGGCGAAACCTATAAAATCGGCCTCGCTTCCTACAAAGCGGAGACGATTTTCGGCGAGAAAACCATCCAAGCCAAGGCCCTGATCAAAGATGGGATTGTCCAAAAATGGATCTGGCCCAAGAGCGGCATGGAGATCAAGTGAGGGTCGTAACTCGTTGATTTGAAATTTCCTTCCGCAAACCCTTGCCAGCGCCCGAGAGCTGAGTTAACTCCCAGCCCCTATGGCTAGCTATCGCGTATTGGTCTCCGATCCCATTTCAGAAAAAGGCGTGGATGCCCTGCGCACCTCCCCGGAAATTTCCGTCGATGTCAAAACCGGTCTGAAACCGGACGAACTGCTTGCCATCATCGGTGACTATCATGGCTTGGTGATTCGCTCGGAAACAAAGGTCACTCCCGCCGTTTTCGCCGCCGCAAAGAACCTCAAAGCCATCGGCCGGGCTGGCGTGGGCGTCGATAATATTGATCGCGCCGCCGCCACCGACCACGGCGTGGTGGTGATGAATACTCCCAGCGGCAACACCATTTCCACTGCGGAACATGCCTTTGCGCTGATGCTGTCGCTCGCCCGGAATATCGGCCAGGCGCATTGCTCGATGATCGCCGGCAAGTGGGATCGAAAGACCCTCCAAGGCGTGGAAATGTTTGGCAAGCGCCTCGCCATCGTCGGCATGGGCCGCATCGGCACGGAGTTCGCGAAACGGGCGCAAGCCTTCGGCATGGTCGTCGTCGCCTACGACCCCTTCCTCACCGCCGCACGCGCCCAGTCGCTCAAAGTGGAACTCGCGGAAAGCGCCGATGAAGCCCTGAAAGGAGCGGATGTCGTCACCCTCCACATTCCACTCACCCCGGATACCAATCATCTTCTCGATGCCAAGCGCATCGCCCTGATGAACCCCGGCGCCCTCATCATCAATTGCGCCCGCGGCGGGCTGGTGGATGAAGCTGCGGCGAAGGCCTCCCTGGATGCCGGCCACCTCGGTGGCATCGCGCTGGATGTCTATGAAGTCGAGCCACCGCCTGCGGATTTCCCGCTTTTCGGTGGTAAAAAATGTGTCTTCACCCCTCACCTCGGGGCCTCCACCGCAGAGGCCCAGGAGAACGTCGGCATCGAAGTGGCACATCAGGTGAAAAATTTCCTCACCACCGGTGAGATCGTCAATGCGGTGAACATGCCCAATCTTGATAGCCGCACCCTCGAAAGCATCGGCCCTTATCTCGATCTTGCGGATGCGCTTGGCAAACTGCTCTCAAAAATCGCGCCTTCCCAGTGCGATGGTATCCGCGTTTCATACCTCGGCCCTGTTTCCGAACTGGATACCGAGTTGATCACCCGCAAGGTGCTCACCGGCTATCTGGCCGCCGCCCATCATGAGGCCCAGGTGAATCTCGTGAACGCCCCCGCGATCGCCAAGGCCCACGGCCTCCAGGTCACGGAATCCACCGTCGCCCTTGCCACCAATTGCACGGAGCTGATCGAAGTCTCCGCGATCAAAGGCAGCGAAGTTTGCACGGTGGCCGGCACTTTCTTTGGTAAATCAGCGCGCATCGTCCACATCGCCGGACATTACGTGGAAACCAGCCCCAAAGGCCGCTTCCTGTTTGTAGAAAATGACGACCGCCCTGGCATTGTCGGCACCATCGGTACTTCTCTGGGTGGCGCTTCCGTCAACATCGCCAACATGGCCCTCAGCCGCAATATTGATCGCAAACAGGCCGTTACCGTCATCGAGGTGGACACTGAGCCACCCGTAAAACTGCTTGAATCCCTGCGCGCCACCCCAGGAATTCTCCGCGTGCTGAGCTTCGAATTATAAAACTGCCGAATTCTTGAAATATCCATTGCCAACCCCGGATCAGATTACTTAACCTTTCCCCAGCATGAAAAAACTCTTCGTGATCGCCACCACCTTCGCCATTCTCACTGGATTCGTCGCCGCTGATATTCACGCGCCTCCAGGTTCCACCTACACCTCTTCACGTAAGCTGGGCCGCGCCCTCAGCAATATCATGTATGGCTTCATTGAGATTCCAGAGCAAATCGTGCGCAAGAATGAGCAATACGGTCGCAAAGCTGGCTTCACATACGGTGCTGTAGATGGCACAAACCGTGCGCTCAAGCGCATGGGCTACGGCTTCTACGAGCTTTTCACTTTCACCTGCCCTACCTACCGGGGCACCTTCAAGCCACCTTATGAGCGTTGTGGAGAAGACAATCGAATCGAAATGAACGTGCTCGACGGCCTCTCCGAGTTCCCGCCTGTACTCGGTTTCGAAACTGCGTTCGATCACTCACGCTCTCAGAAATAC